>CAZCJA010000004.1:0-58815 GCA_964499015.1 uncultured Elusimicrobia bacterium | reverse complement strand
TTCTTGGCCCAACCGCGCTTGGTCACGGTCTGAGACCGCTCCACCGCGAGCGCCCAGGCCGGCACATTGCGCGTGATGCTGGAACCCGCTCCGACAACAGAATGGGCCCCCACGCGAACAGGAGCAATTAAATTACTGTTCGAGCCGATAAACGCGTTATCTTCAATAATGGTTGGAGATTTGCGAATGCCGTCGTAGTTGCAGGTGATTGTTCCGGCGCCGATATTAACATTTTTACCTATTTTTGCATCCCCTAAATACGAGAGGTGGTTGGCCTTGGCGCCGGCGCCGAGGCGCGTCTTTTTCATCTCCGAGAAGTTCCCCAAATGCGCTTTTTCACCAATGTCGCTGCCGGTGCGCACGCGGGAATACGGGCCCACCAAAGCGCCGTTGCGGATGCGGGCCTCTTCCACGAAACTGGCCTGTAAAATCACGTCGTTTTCGATTATTGAATTGGTGATATGCGCCCACGGGCCGATGCGGCAGCCGGTGCCAATTTTGGTGGCGCCAAAAATATAGGTTTGGGGCAAAATGACGGTATCGGGACCGATTTTGGCGGCGGCGTCAATGTAGGTGGTGGCCGGGTCGACGATGGTGACGCCCGCGTCCATGAGTTCGTGCAGCTTGCGGTGCCGCAGCGCGTTTTCGACCAGCGCCAGGTCGCGGCGGCGGTTCACGCCCAGGGATTCATTGGCGTCCAAGCACACGACGGCGCTGACTTTCCCGCCATCCTTCTGTAGCAGCTCCAAAACGTCGGTCAGGTAATATTCTTTTTTGGCGTTGTTGTTCTTGAGGCGGGGCAGCATCTTGGCGAGCGCCTTGGCGTTAAAACAATAGGTACCCGTGTTGATCTCGTTGATCGTTTTTTCGCGTGGGCTGGCGTCCAATGCCTCGACGATACGCTCGACCGTTCCATCGCGGCGGCGGACGATGCGGCCGTAACTGCCGGGATTGTCCACGTTGGCCGTAAGCACAGTGGCCATGCTTTTCGACTTGTTGTGTTCCTTAATTAGGGCACGCAAACTCTCCGCTTGCTGGAGCGGCATGTCGCCGCACGTGACCAAAACGTTTCCTCGCTGTTTTTTCAGCCACGATAAAGCCCGGCGCACCGCGCCGCCCGAACCATCGAGAACGGACTGGGTGAAAAAAACGGTTTTCCAGTTTTTTTGAATGTGGCCGCGAACCTCCGCGCCTTGATGACCGATAATGACCGCGGTCTGCGCGGGTTTTAGCGACGAGGCCAGGCCCAAAACAACGTCAACCATCGGCCGTCCGCCCACCGTGTGGAGGACTTTCGGCTTAGCCGATTTCATGCGCACGCCTTTACCGGCGGCCAGGATGAGGACGGATATTGAGCTCATGGGAAGGTGGGCTTTTTAGCAAATATGTACGATAGTCGCATGCACCGCAAAATCAGCCTTTTTGGGCTTTCCGCACTCCTTTTTATGGCCGCGTGCCGCTCCAAACCAGTTTACAAGGAACCCTGGGACACGTGGCTCGGGCAAAATATCGTGGTCGGCATTCCACCGGAGAATCTCACCGATTCGGTGCGCGACCTTCTGATGGAAATAAAACCCGCCGGCATCATCCTCTACAAACGCAATTTTCAGTCACATGATCAATACAAGCAGCTCGTTTACGATCTTCAGCAAATCGCGCTGGAAACGACGTCGCATAATTATTTCATCATGATCGACGAGGAACCGGGCGGCGTACAACGCCTGGGACTGTTCGGCGGCTCCACTTCCACTCACTATCCGGACAAGAAATCCATCGACGACGGGCTCACCGTCCTGAACGATCTGGGTGTAAACGTAATCCTGGGTCCGCTAACGGATTTTGCATTTAACGATCGCACGTTCATGGCAAAGCGCATGCGTTTCTACAAGGACATGAAAACGATGAACACGTTGAACCGCACTTTTATCGCCGCCGCGCGGCAACGCGGCATCTCGACCACACTCAAACACTTTCCGGGCCTGGGCGTTTTTCGCGACGACCCGCATCAAAAACTGCCGCGCATGAACGTCGACGCCAATACATTTGCCGAATCGCTCTCCGCGTTTAAGATCGGCATCGACGCGGGCGCGGACTTTGTTATGACCGGCCACGGCGTCTACGAGAACATCGACCCGACGCGCACGGCGACTCTCTCACCGCTCGTGACCCGCGATTTGCTGCGCGGCCTGTTTCAATTCAGCGGCCTTATTCTCTCCGACGACATATCGGAAATGGTTTACACAACCGACCCCGCCATGACGAAGGCGGACGGAACCGTCGCGGCGATCAAAGCCGGGCACAATCTGGTGATGTTCTCCCATCAACTGGGCGACACGCGCAACATCGCGCGCGAGCTGGTGAAACGGATGAAGACGGACGAGGAGTTTCGAGCGTTGGTGAAGGAAAATTATCGGCGGGTGACGGTTTTAAAAGAAGAGCGTTTTTAAACACTCTCACAATTTCTTTAAAAGCTCCATGTCGCCTTTTGCTAAAGCCAACTTCTTTCGCCGAGTCCAGCCTTTTATTTGCATTTCTCTCTGCCTGGCTTTTGACAAATCCGGCTGAGTTTCTTTCCACAAAAAATTCAACGGTCCGTGGGCTCGAACATGGAGTGCGCCTGAACCGGAATTGTGACGTTCGATTCGTTTTTCGACGTTTTGTGTAATACCGGTATACAGTGAGCCATCGGCACATTGGGCAATATAGACAAACCAAGAATTACGGGGATCTTGAAACATGTGCCCCCTCCTTAAAATGGAGGGGGCCATTTGCCCCTTCGACTTCGGCCCTACGGCCTCCGCTCAGGGGAATTCGCATGTTTACACTCGCTGAAAGGGTTTCCAGTTCCCTGGAATGAGCGAGACCCGTTACGAATGTAACGGGTTGAGTCGAATTCCCGGACCTGGATTCGAACCAGGATTACCGGATTCAAAGTCCGATGTCCTACCATTGGACGATCCGGGAAGGCGGGAATCCTATCAAATCGTATGCGCCACAAAAACGTCCCACGGTTTTAGCCGCAGCGAACGCTGCACTTTTTCCGCCGCGGCTTTTCCGTCGGCAAACCCAAAAACGCTCGAGCCCGAGCCCGACATCATCACGCCTGTGCAGCCCAGCCGCCGCAGCTCTTCTTTGGCTTTGCGGATCGCGGGGAAGCGCGGCAAAACGACTTTTTCAAAATCATTACGCGCGGCCTTTCCCCTCTCCCAACCCTCTCCCTTGAGGGAGAGGGCTACGGGAGAGGGATTGTGCCGCGACTCATCAATCCAGCGATATGCGAGCGGCGTGGCCACGTGCACGCGCGGATAAACCACGACCAGCCATTTTTTTGGGCCAAACGTCGGCTTGGAAAGTTTTTCCCCGATCCCTTTGGCCTGCGCCCGGCCGCCGCGCAGAAAAAAAGCGACGTCCGCTCCGAGCTTCGCCGCGCAGTCGAAAAGAATTTTGGGGATTCCTTTTTTTCCGGTCCACAATTTATAGCCGGCCAGCAAAGCGGCCGCCGCATCGGACGAGCCGCCGCCCAGGCCCGCGCCCATCGGTATGTTTTTCTCCAGTGTCACGTCCATGCCCTCGGAAATTCCCAACTTGCCCCGCAGCATCTCCAACGCGCGAACAATCAAGTTATCGGGACCGGCGGTGAGCCTGGCGCCCTTAACGCGCAGCGTGATTTTTTTTGGCGCCACACGGAACGTCAGCCTGTCGTGAAGGGAAATTTCCTGAAAGAGCGTGTCGAGGGAATGATAGCCGTCGGCGCGGCGCGGGCCCACGTGGAGATGAAGATTGATTTTGGCGCGGGCGAGACGAGCGAGCGGCTTATTTGCCATGTGCGGCGGTGGGTGACGCCGAGGCGACCGTCGGGTCGAGCAGCATCATTTTAATGCCGAATCCGTCGGCGTCGCGCCATTCGAACGCTTCCGGCAGCGTGACCGAACGCGACGCTTTGTAGCCGGAGAGCGTCAGCACGTCGGAATCGCTGCCCGTCCAGCGGACCGACTGCACATGCCCGTCCACCGGCTCAAACGTCACTTCCACGTTTCCGGATTTACCGATCAGCGTTCCGGATTTTTTAACGACGGTGTCGCCCAAATCGTTGATGTCCAGCGAACGCAGCAAACCGCCGCTAAGGACGCTCTCGTAACGGTCAAAGGCCCGCGTGACCGGCCTCTCCAGCGACTGAAAAACGGGATGCAGCGCGCCGTATTGGCTGGGCTTGCCAAAGGGCTTGGTCATCAGCATCAGCGGGCCGCCAAGAGGGCCGGCGATTTCCACGCGCAGTTCGCCCCCGCTGGCGTATTGGAACTGCGCTTTGTTTTTTACGCAGGGTTTCTTGTCGCAGACGCTGATTTCGACCAGTGACTTGATGTTTTTAACGTCGCTCGCGTTGGTAACCGCGCGCTTTACGAACAGGCCCATTTTTTGACGGTCGCTTAAGCCGCGCACGTTTTTACGCACTTTCCCCAAAAGTTCTTTTTGATGAACGTCGATACGCAAAGATTCGTCCCACGATAGTATCGCGTCAATCGTTTTCTGTTGGGACGCTTGAACGTCGCCCAAATGGCTCCAGATGAGCGGGTCGCGCGCCAGCGCCGCCGCTTGGCGCAGAAAATCTTCCGCGCTTTGATATTTCCCCAAACGATAAAAAACCCAGCCCATCGAATCCAAGTACGCGGGGTTTTGCGGATCGAGCGATATGGCGTGCGAAATGAGTTTTTCCGCTTCCTTTAAATTCACGTTTCGGTCGGCATACGAATAGCCGAGGTAATTCAACGCCATCGCATAGTCGGGCTTGATATCGATCGCGCGCAAAAGAGATTCCTCGGCCTGTCCGAATTTTTTCATCCGGTCGTAAACGCTGGCCAACTGAAAATGCGCCTCGTAATCCTGCGGGTCGAGCTGGATGCGGCGCAGCAGCGTCTTTTCAGCCTTCGCGTAATTTTTGTCTTGATCGTAAGCGATCGCCAGGTAATTTAAAAAATCGGGGTTATTGGGCTCGGTTGCGACCAGCTTTTCCAGAACGCCGGTGGCCTCTTTGTAGCGGCCGGCCTGCGAGTAATAATAGGAGAGACGCAAATAGACGCCCGGATCGGAGGCTTTGGCGGCCACTTGGTTTAAATGCGTTATGGCGGCGTCCCATTCGCCGCGGTGTTCGCTGAGCAATGCGAGCCAAAAGCTGGCGGCCACGCTGGCCGGCGCGATCGCCTGCGCCTTGGTGAACGCTTCCTGGGCTTTTACCATGTCGTTGGTGCGGTACTGCAGTTCCCCCAAGCGGAGAAGAAGCGAAAGGTTGGTCGGGTCTTGTTTAACCACTGCATCGTAATGGCTGATCGCGGTCGCGGTGTCGTAGCGGACTTCGGCAATCTGCGCGAGCGACAAATGCGCGCGCAAGGACGACGGGTCCCACTCCAAAACTTTTTCCCACGTTTTCTCGGCGTCGTCGATATCGCCCAAACTTTGCTGCAGCTGGGCGACGCGCTCGCGAATATCCACTTCTCCCGGATGGCGCGCGAGGTAACTGTTGTAAAGCTGAATCGCCCGGCGCGGCTCTTTCGGCGTCACCGCCATCGCCAAATTCATCAGCGGCTCGGCTTCGTCCGGCGCCAAGTCGACCGCTTTTTTGAAATGCTTTTCCGCGCCCGCGCTGTTGCCGAGCGACCAATAAATTTGTCCGGCCAAAATGTAGGCGCGCGTGTTTTCCGGATCGAGCTCGATGGATTTGTCGACCGACGTTTGCGCCTCGGTTAAGCTGCCCTGGCGGAAATACAGCTCAGCCGCGGTTTTATAGAGGAAAGCGTTATCGGGCGAAAGCTTGATGGCTTTGGTGAGTTCGTCTTGCGCGAGAACCAAGTTGCCTTGGGTGTCGTAGAGAACCGCTTTCAGATAGTGCTGATAGGCGTCGATATTGCGCACCGACGACGGAGCGGCGTGGGCCGCGGAGACGAACCCCGCAAGGACAACAACGATTGAAAGGCGTTTTTTCACGACAGCTCCTTTTTCATCACCAAGGCGTCTTCACCGCGTGGATATGATTTTTTGCGCTGCTCCATCAACTCAAAGCCCATCTTCCGATACAACGAAACCGCGGATTTATTCAGCGGATCCACATCCAATACCATATAGCGCGCGCCGCGGGCCAGAGAGAGCGTTTCCGCTTCTTTCAAAATTTTTTCGCCGATGCCGTGACGCCGCAAATCACGCCGCACCATGATGTTCTGCACATACGCTTCAGCTTCCACGATGTTCACAACAACGTATCCGGCCGGCTTATTGTTCTCTTCGTGGACCCAAGCCTGCTTAAATTGCTCTCGCCGCCACGGATACGGCCGCTCGGCTGATTCCCACGCGCTCATCCACTCGGCGTCGGCCGGACGCATTTCCCGCAGCACGGACGTGCTCAACGCGATTTTTTCCTCTCGGCCCAACTGGGCTGTAGATAAAGCGGCGTGACGTTTAAATAGGGAAACGCGGAGGCGCGCGGTTTTTTTAAAAACGTTTCAATGCCGATGGCGGCCACGTCGCGCACGTGCGGAGCGCCGGTGACAACAACCGTACGCTTGTCACGCTTCTTTTGTTGCGCCACCGCGGCGTCAAACTCCGCCTGCGTGCCCCAGCGCGGCTCCATGCCCACGCGGTAGTACGCCTCGCCCGAGAGCGCGGGCATCCACGCAACAACGTTCCCCTTCTTGGTGCGCGCGATCGCTTCCAAGCTGGAGACGCCGATGAGCGGAGCCTTGAGCGCCTGAGCCATCGCGCGCGCCGCGGCGACGCCGACGCGCACGCCGGTGAAGCTGCCCGGCCCCACATCGACGATGAACAGGCCGATTTTTTCCTTCGGCACGCGCGCTTTCTTCAAAAGCTTCGTTAAAAGCGGAAACAGCAGATCGGACTGCTTCAGCGCGGCCTGGAGGAAAACTTCACCTTGGCGGCGGACCGTTTTCTTGTGCGGGTCCACCGCGTAAAGGCCCAAACCCAAATGCAGGCCCGTGGTTTCGATGGCGACGACGGGGAGGTTAGGAGGGGTCACCATGACCCCTCCTTGCCTCCCCAAAATTCCCCAACCCCTTCAGTACAGCGCGCGAGCGCGGGCCGGTGCCGCTGAGCGTGAAGCGACGCGCTTTGGATTCCTGTTCGATCTTGATGGAGATGCGCAAGTGATCGGCCGGCCACAGTTCCGGAAAACGGTCCGCCCATTCCACGACCAAAACACCGGGGCCGACCAATCCGCCGCCCGTGAAATAATCTTCCACGCCCATATCGAGGATTTCTTTTTTGGACAGCCGGTAAAAATCGAGATGATGCAGCGCGCGGCGGCCGTGCAACGTCTGCGCGATGATGAACGTGGGGCTCATGGTTTCTTCTTTCACGCCGAGTGCGCGCGCGAGCCCTTGCGTGAACGTGGTTTTGCCCGCGCCCAAGTCGGCGGTCAACAAAACCACGTCGCCCTCGCGCAGTTTCTTGCCGAGAGCGCCGCCCAATTTCCGGGTTTGCTCAGGCGAAGTGCTCAAAAAATTCATTCTTCCTCACTTGTTTCCCCTTGGAATAAAAGCGCACGCGGTACGCGCGTGGGCGCACGTTGCCGATGACAGTCAATTTCATTTTCTTGCGCAGCGCCGCCAGCGCGCCGGGCCGAATGGTAAACAAAAGCCCATAATCTTCGCCCGCTTCCAATAAGGAAACCGGTGAAACGCCGATTTTTTTCAGCCGCGGTGAAACAGGAATATCGTCGACACTGATTTGCGCGCCCACACCGGAGGCCGCGGTCAAAATATTCACTGACGACCCGAGCGGATCGGACAAATCCATCAGCGCGGTGACGCCCGGTGTCGAGGCGAGGACTTCCCCCTCTTTAAACAGCGGCGTCGCTTTGAAGAAGCGTTCGACAAAGTAGCGGCGATCGCTCTTGTTCAACGGTTTTTTCTTGAGCAGATAGCGCAAACCCATGTCGGCGTCGCCGACAAAACCGGTCACACACAGGAGGTCTCCCGACTTAGCGCCCGTGCGCGTCAGCGGCGTGCCCATCGCGTCTCCGCCCACCGCCACGACCAGCGAAAGGTCGCGGCCGCGAACCGTGTCGCCGCCCGCGAGCGCAGTGCCGCAGGCCTGAGCCGTTTCGCCCACGCCTTTTTGCAAATCCATCAAGAAATCCATCGACGTATTGGATGGAGCGGCCAGATAAACCATCGCCCAGCGGGATTTGGTCCGCCCCATCGCCGCCAAATCGGAAAGGCCGCTGCCCAGAAGTTTCCAACCGAGCGCCCGGCCAAGGCCCACGCCCAAAATGGCTTTAACGGAAGAAGCCCAGCTGGATTTGAAATGCGTGCCGTCGGTGAGACCGTCGATGGAGAGAACCGCGCGCGCGGCGTTTTTAAGGACGGCGGCGTCGTCGCCGGGCGGAACGAGGAAACGGCCGCGGCCCAGGCGGCGCAGACGCGGGAGAAGGCGGTTTAGGAAGCCCCATTCACCCTGTGTTTTAAGATTTGCCATCGCCGCGACGCGATCCGAGCGACGCGATGCCGACCACCACGGCCAACACGCCGCTGGTCAGAAGAATCGCCGGGCCGAAACCTTTGACCATGAACACGAACTCATGGAACCAGCGCAGAAGCCCCGCGAGTCCCAACGCGATGAAAACGATGCCGACGACAATTGCCATAGTGTGTCCTCCCGATTTTTTAAATCTTTGCCAGCGCCGTTGGAATAAAACCCGCCAGGTCCGACGCCAAATAACCGACTTTCGAAATCGTTGCAGCGGCGATGTCCCCCGCCAGCCCATGCACATACGCCCCCGCGCAGGCCGCGTGCAGCGGAACCATTCGCGCGCAAAAGGCGGCGATGACGCCCGTGAGCACGTCGCCCATGCCGCCCGTGGCCATTCCGGGGTTGCCGGTGGGATTTTTCCACATTACCGCCCCATCCGTCACCAATGTTCCCGCGCCTTTTAACAGGCATACGCAGCGGAATTTTTTGGCGGCCGTGCGAGCCGCTTCTTCCCGATGCGCCTTGACCCACGACGCGGGCTTATTTAAAAGCCGCGCGAGTTCCCCTTCGTGCGGCGTGATCACCATTTCACCGCCGTGCTTGCGCAATAAATCAGTTTTGGCGAATACGTTTAGTCCGTCCGCGTCCAGAACCAGAATGCCCCGATAGGAACACACGAAGCGCTTCACCACATGTTTCGGGCCCGCTCCGATCCCAAGTCCCGGGCCCATCGCCACAACGTCCGTCTGAAATTTTTTGACCGCCGCGCTCAGAGCGGAAAACGCCGCCGGTGAAAGCATCCCGTCTTTTCCTTCCGGCAGCGCGTCCGTGGTGGCTTCCAACGGCGCGCGTTTGGCGGCCACAATCTGCCGGCTCTCTACGATGCCGACGCGCACGAGGCCCGCGCCCGCTCGCACAGCGCCCAAGGACGACAAAATCGCCGCGCCCGCCATGCCGCGCGAACCCGCCGCGATATAAACGCGACCCATATCGCCTTTATGCGCGTTCTTGCTCCGTTTGGGAATCCACCGGCGAATCTGTTGGCGGGTCAGAAGACGGGCCATCAGCCGAGAACGGCGACGGCCACAACGTGCGACGTGCTGTGCGAAAGCGAAACATGGATGCGCTTTTCAATCTTTTTAAGCGCTTTGGGCAGTGTGATCTGCGGCTTGCCCGACGCCGAATTTTTAATGCCGATATCGCGGTGGCCGAGCTTCTTCTTCAGATTACGCAGCGTATCGCTCAAACATTTCCACACTGCTTCCTTCGCGGCGAATCGCACCGCGAAATGCTGAAGCTGGTTTTTCTTGGCGCGGCAATAGGCCACTTCGCTGGGCGTGTAAATGCGTTTCAGAAAGCGTTTGTTGCGCACCAGCGCGCGAAACCGCGCCACCTCCTCGATGTCGACGCCCAAATCCAGCGGGCCGCCCACTAACCGAGGATCCTTTTCTTAAGCAGCTCGTTGGCGAGCTTCGGGTTAGCGCGGCCTTTCGTTTTTTTCATTAGCGCGCCGACCAGCGAGCCGATGGCCGCCTCCTTGCCGCCTTTGACGTCTTCGACGATTTTCACGTTTTCCTTAATCACTTCGTCTATAAATTTCAACAGTTCGCCTTCGTCGCTGACTTGGCTCAGACCTTTTTTCTGCACCAAGGCCCTCGGCGATTGCGGCGCGGCGTAGATTTCCGCAAAAATATCCTTGGCCATCTTGCCGTTGATCGTGCCCGCATTAATCAGCTCAACCAATTCCGCCAAATAGGCCGACGAAACGGGCGACTCCTGTACGGTCTTTTTCTCGGCGTTCAGACGGCCGAGGAGTTCCGTGATGATCCAGTTGGCCAGCGGCTTGGCCACGGCGGCGCGCTTATCGGCCGCCATATTTTTCAAACCATCTTCAAAAAAGTCGACCAGCTCTTTCTGCGACACCAAAACACCGGCGTCGTAGTCGCTGAGCAAAAGGTCCTTTACCAAACGCGCGCGGCGCGGCTCCGGCAATTCAGGCAATCCTTTTTTTATGCCGGCCAAAAAATCGGCGGTCAAGTTCAGCGGCACAAGGTCCGGGTCCGGGAAGTAACGGTAGTCGTGCGCTTCCTCCTTGGAACGCATCGGCGCGGTGGTGCCCTGCGCTTCGTTCCACAAACGGGTTTCTTGCGTCACACGGCCGCCGCCTTCCACCAATTCGATCTGCCGTTCGATTTCGTGCTCGATGGCGTCTTTCACCGCACGGAAGCTGTTCATGTTTTTAATTTCCACGCGCGTGCCGAGCGGCGCTCCGGGCAAACGGATGGAAACGTTAGCATCGCAGCGCAGCGAGCCTTTTTCCATGTCGCAATCCGAAACGCCCACGTACTGAACGTTGGCTTTCAGCTTGGATAAATATTCATGGGCCTCGTCGGAGGACGACAAATCCGGATGAGAAACGATTTCGATCAGCGGAATGCTCGAACGGTTTAAATCCACCAGGGAATACGGCAAATCCGTGGAACCGATCGCGTGGATCAGCTTGCCCGCGTCTTCTTCCAAATGGATGCGCTGCACGCGAATGGTCTTGGGCCCGTTCGGGCCGGAAATAACGATTTGCCCATCGCTGCACACCGGCTGGTCCGATTGGGAAATCTGGTACGCCTTGGGCAGGTCCGGATAAAAATACTGTTTGCGGGCAAAAAACGATTTTTCATTCACGCGGCAGCCGAGCGCAAGGCCCGCCTTCACGATGCCTTCCACCGCTTTCTTGTTTAAAACGGGCAAAACGCCGGGCTGGCCCGTGCACACGGGGCACACGTGCGAATTGGGCACGGCGCCAAAATCCGTTTCGCAGGAACAGAACAATTTCGAATTGGTCTTCAGCTGGACGTGAACTTCCAGGCCGATGACGGTTTCATATTTCTTTTGAGTTGCGGTTTCCATAAAGGTCGATTATAGGACGGATTTCAATTTGGTGAGAAGCGCTTTATCAGAATCATAGGTGACGCTTTTTTTCGCCATGGCGAAGCTTGTCCAACGCGTGCGCAGCACTTCCTCTTCCTGAAACGATCCTACTTTTTCCACGGGCTCCATCATGAACCAGCGAACGGTCTTGTTGTAGCGAATGCGGCCGTGCACGTACGTGTATTTTACATCCATGAGGAATTTACCGGCCGTGCAAGCCCAGCCGGTTTCCTCGCGCACTTCGCGCACCGCCGCCTCCCGGTCGGTTTCTTTTTTTTCGGGGTGGCCCTTGGGAAACGTCCAGGTGCGTGAACCGCTCAAATTTTCGACGTAAACCATCAGCAGCTTCTTTTTCTTCGCGTCCCAGACGACTCCGCCCGACGAAAAATCCTTCTTCGTGATGAGCTTGGCTTTCATTCGGCCATCCTAACACATATGATACCGCCATGAAAAAAGGGCCCTTTCTCATGGGCGTAATCAACGTGAGTCCCGAATCGTTTTATAAAGGTTCGGTGCCGAAAAACGCGCGCGCGCTCATGCAGCAGGCCCGCAAACTGGAGAAAGACGGCGCGGATGCGATCGATGTGGGCGCCATGTCCACCGCCCCGTATTTGCAAACCCGTATTTCGGAAATTGAAGAAGCCAAGCGGCTCAGCTGGGCGGTGAACATCGTCCGCGCCAGCGTGCGCCTGCCCCTTTCCATCGACACCGCACGTCTTGGGCCCGCGCTGGCGGGCTTAAACGCAGGCGCAACGTATTTAAACGACGTGACCGGACTGCACGGAGACCCGCGCCTGGCCAAACACGCGCGCTATTTCAAAAAAGTCTTCCTGATGGCCCATCCCATCGCCAGCCCGGCGCCAACGGACCGTCCGCTGGAAAAAATAAAAAAAATCCTGCGAAACTCCGTGGATATTGCGCTTAAAAACGGGGTTTCACGCAAGAATCTCATCCTCGATCCCGGCATCGGTTTTTTTCGCAATGAAAAACGACCCTGGTGGCGGTGGGACGTCGAAACATTGCGCGGCCTTAATCAACTAACAACTTTAAAATGCCCTCTTCTAATCGGCGTGTCGCGCAAATCATTCATCGGGCACATGATGGGCGGGGTTCCGCCGGAAAAGCGGCTGGCAGGTTCATTGGCGGCGACGGTGGCCGGCGTGCGCAACGGCGCGGCCTGGGTGCGCACGCATGACATTAAAGAAACAAAACGGTTCCTGTCTTACTTCGGCTTGAGCAACAAATAACCGTTGGCGTTTTGAATTTGCACCGCGTGACCGGAGCGCTTCATCCCCATGTTTTGGATGATTACTTTCACCTTCATCTTCGGCGCGTCCGTCTCAACTGAGACAACTTCCCCAGGGACCTCGGAGTATGAAGCCAGATTCCCATCTTTAAGATATTGCAACGCGCGCTCCGCAACCGGCGCGAGCGGCACCGTGACCAACAGTTCGTCTTTCGCCTTCAACTCAAGCGACGACGCCGCGCTGCTGTAAGCCAGCGTGTAATCCACGCCGGCATGTGTAAAGCGGCGGCCCTGCCGATCGCCCGGGTACAAATAAAATTGATGCAGCCCTGAATAGCCCTCGATGTTAATGGCGTCGCTCATTTTCCCGTTGACATAAACATTCTCCTCGCCAAGCGGGCCGTCATCATAACGGCGCTGATAGACGATATAGTCCAGTCCCAACTGATCTTTCATAAGGACCGCCGCCGACGGCTTCTTGTCCGCCTCAAAATAAGGCTTCACGCCATTGGCGCCGTGCATGCGCGTCAAGTAGTCCAGCGTCCGGCTGATTTTCCCGCGATCCTCAATGGAGACTTCACTTGTCGCCTTCTGAACTTTCCCCTCTTTGAGCAATCCATTTTTCTCGAGGAGTGCCCCTAAGCGACCGGTTTGGTTCCATTTTGAAACCGAATACGCGCTCCACGGACCGGCAATCGTCATCACGGCAAGAACGAACATGGAAAATGGAATTACTTTGAGATTCCGGCGGTTCAGCCAGCCAAAGTAAACAGACAAACCGGTGATCCATACCGCGATCACGTACAGGAAGTACCGTTTCTCAGTGAGCCCGTACTCGGCGACGCGCCGCGACGCGGCCATCGCCAGCAGAATTGCCAGAGGAAACAGCACGCGATAATACCAGCGCACATATACCTCGACCGCGGGGTGGCGTTCGTCGTTGCGCAGGGGGTCGAGCAGAAGATGTGTGAAAATACCCACCGTGGCCACGCCACAGACCAAGTATCCGATTCGGCCTTCCGGCCATGCCCACTGGATACAGATCTTGCCAACATACAAATAGAAGATGATGAGATAGATAATCACGAGCGGCATCAACACGAATTGAGCAAACACACGGAGACCGCCGGGATATGCTGTCTCCTCTTCGTAAACGGACAGATTTTGTGGTAACCCAATCAGGAAAAACCACGCGCTGTAGATAAACGCAATGAAAATCCCAAGATCAGTATAGGCCTTATGATGAATTTTAACGCCGAGGAGCTTATCAACTGCCCATAATGCGAACGCAAGCCCCAAAAAAAGCGTCCATGAAAACAATACTGTCGTACAGGCACGTGCGAAGAGATGTGCATTAAACCGCCAAAAGACGCCATCCTTCGATTGGGGCGCAGCTCCCGAAAGCGCGACCAGCAAATGTGCGGCCAACATCAGCTGCCAAAAACGAAAAAAATACATAAGCGTATCTTCGGCGTATGAAAAATAAAAAAGAACGAGCACAACGGCGGCAACAGAATAGATAGGAATGTAAGATCGGCGGACCAAAGTGAAACGCGATTCGGACAATAGCCGCGTTCCAATGAAGAGAGGAATGCCAAGAACACCGACGAACAGCAGGCGCGCAAACAGCGCGTTGTCTCTTGCAGACGTATGAGTCATCCACAACGCAAGCCCAAAACAAGAGACAACGGAGATATAGGTCAGCGGAAAACGGAGAGCCGACACCGCTGTTTTCCTGGAGACATCACGAAGAGAAGGCCACCGCATGATGGCGGCTATGTTAGGAAAATATTATTGGAAGTGATTCGCGATGTTATTGAGCAAATCCGGCGAGATCTCGCCGATCAGCGTGTAGTAATCCTGTCCGCTGCGCCCGTAGTATATCTGGTCGGCGCTGGAGAGCCCGACCTCCGTGGGCAAAACGGTCAGCTTGTCCGACACGGACGTGCCCTGTGGAAACTTGACCGGCAGCGTGGTCTTAAACACGGACAAGGGCGTGGCGCCGTCCGTGTAGCTGAAATAATTGGCTGTCGTTCCCTGCACTTGGAACGAACGGTAGCCGCGCAAAAAGAAACCGGCCGGCAACTGCAAATAGGAATCCGGCGGCGGTGACATCGTTTTAAACGTGGGCGAATCTAAATCATGCGCGGCGGAGGTGGTAAAACCGGTGATCGCTTCCACCGGCAGGAAAACGTCTTCGGCAAATTTTTTATTGGGCCGGAATGTCGAGAAGCGCGTCAAAGACCCGGCGTCTTCTTTTGTCAGGTAGCGGCGATGCTCGAGAACGACCTGCGTCTCACGGTCTACTTTTAGCTCATGAATCGGTTTCCCCGAAACGCGCGGCGATAGCTGCAGAAGCCATACCGAGCGGCCGATAAACATATCAGTGCCTTTCACTTCGAAAATATAGTTCTTGGTCAACAAATCCTCGACTTGCTCATCGGTCAGCAAGCTGGAAATTTGTAGCGGCGTGTCCACGGGCAAAGTCTTCGCATCTCCGGTGGATCTGATATAGGCGGTTTTTTCGTTCGTTAAAACGGTTTTCTGAATCTGTCCGTTAAACGATAAAAATTCAATGCGGTACGCTTCGGGCGGCGTGAAATAAAGTTGCACTTCTTCGGCGTTTGTTTTTCCTTGACGCCATTCAGTGAGCATCAGGCGGGCCTCAAACGGGACCTTGGGCGGCTGAAATGCGGCAATGGCCAAGTCTTTAATGGCCGCAGGCGACATCTTCTCGGCGAAAACCTTCGTCGCTGTTTCCGCGGCATGAGATATCGCTGCGCTAAGAACCAAAAAACCGGCGATGGTTTTAAATGGCCGCATTTGACCTTTCCCCCGCTGGCGGCGTGTAGTGCGCCGCTCTTAATACGCGCTGATGAAGACCACTCTTGGTTTGCAAACCCATATGCGCGGCCACAAGTGTATCAAGTGAGATGCTTTTTTGCGGACGCAAGCCGAGACCAGCGACCAAGAGCAGAGAAGCCGTCACAAACGGCGTTGCCCACGCCCACGGATTCGAGCGATGCCAAAACGAACGGCGGGCCGGCAGAGCCGCGACGGCGTCCTCCGCCTGGGCTTCCAGCGCATCCAGGAAATCCGCCGGCGCTTTCACGGCCGCCGAACTCAACAACAGCGCCTTGGTCTTGTTCAGCTCGTCGACGGCTTTTTTACCTTCGGTCGATGTGGCCAGAAAAAGCTCCACGCGCCGTTTTTCCGCCGGCGTCAACTCCTCATCGATATACGCTGAAAGTAGTTCCATATTTTCCTCATCCTCTCTCGACATAAATTTACCTCTCCTTAATTTTGAAACGCTTCTCGCTTCCCGATTAATTTCTCGTATGCCTGTCTTAAAAGCATCCGGCCTTGGTGAATTCGCGAGCGGATCGTTCCGACGGGGCAATCCATAATTTTCGCGATCTCTTCGTACGAATACTCTTCTATGTCGCACAGTGAGATCGCGGTCCTATAGTGGGTGGGAAGCGAACTCAAGGCCTTGCCCAGCAAATTGTGTTCTTCCTGTTTTTCCAGCTCTTCCGGCGGGGTATTCTCGTCGCTGGGAAGTATGTCTTCCCATGAACCGTCTTCGATCGGTGAAACGACTTCCAACGAGGTGGTATGTTTCCGCTCATACCGGCGCATCCAGTCGAGGAAAATGTTTTTCATAATCCTGAAAAACCACGGCTCGAAAGCCCGCGACGGATCGTACTTATCCAAATTGTTCAGCGCTCGCGTAAACGCATCCTGCACAAGATCGCGCGCGTCCGAGTCATTGCCTGTCAGACGGTAAGCGAACGCATACGCTTTCTCACCGTGCTTCCTGACGAGCGCTGGAAAATTATCCGGCAACATTTGCGGCATCGTTTCCCCTTTTACAGCATGAACCAGTGCCCGCCATTATACTCAGCGAGCGCGGTCATTCCGTTTTCAGTTCGCCGATATAGCGGTTTTCAACAACCTTCCAATTAATCTGTTCAAAAAAATTCGACAGATACGTTTTGCGGTCAGTTCCATAGTCGGTCATAAAGGCGTGTTCAAAAACGTCCAACACCAAAATCGGCTGCTCGCCGATCAAGTGGCCGTCGTTATGCTCGTCAATCCAAGCGTTGGTCAAGCGGCCTGAGCCCGGGTCTTTATACAAGACCGACCAGCCAATACCGCGCATGGCGGCGGTGCCAAGGAAATCATTCTTCCACTGGTCCCAGCTGCCAAAGGCGGCCTTGATTTCTTCCTGGAAGAACGAACGTACCTTGCTTTGGTTATCGCCGCCAAAATTATGGAAATACAATTCGTGTAGTTTCACGCTGTTGTACTCCCACCCGAACCGGCGCTTTAATTCAGAAAAAACGGGTTTACCCGCTTCCCCTTTTTTCACCAGTTCTTGAATTTGCTCCGTGAGATCATTGGTGTTTTTTACATAGGCCTCATAGAGTTTAAAGTGGTCTTTGAGCATCTTTTCCGAAAACCCTTTCGTCCCCAAAAGGAAGGAGAAATCCTGGGGCTTTAGCTGCTCAGAAACCGTTGATTTTAAGTCTGTTTGATTCATTTTTAACCCTCTATTACACTGTTTTCTACACCCAAGTTACGGCACATGAAGTAAAGAGTTCGGGGCTTTTAGTTAATTTCCGAGCAGGAATCGCACGCCAACGCCGCCATCCAATGCGGCATCGGTATCCGGACTGACGACAAACACAGGGGCAAGCTCTAGAAAGATCTCCACCGGTGAATTATTAAAGAGAAAGTCCACCCCGAGGGGCACGCGAATGCCGAATTCGTCGTCATGATGATCAATGGATTCGAAGCGCGGGCCCACTCCTGCATAAAAACCCAGTCGTCCGTTGGCCGGCTGGTTCACCATTCCCCAATTGTGAAATAAGAGGTCCCCGTAAAAAACAGGGTCCTCATCGAACCCAACGCCCACGTCAAAGGCCATGGTGTTATCGATCCAATACTTCATCGTCGGGCCGATGGGACTGCCCACCACGACGCCCAAGCCCAGTTTTCCGGCGGAGTCCGCCAGAACGGGCGAGGCGCCAAGGCAGCTCACGGCAAACAACAGCGTGAGTATTTTTTTCATTATTCTTTGGACGAAGCCGCGGCCCAAAGGGCGCCGCCGAGAACGACGCCGAGCGCGAGCGCGATGCCCACGACTTTCAACGGGTTCTTCTGCGTGTACTGCTGGGCGCTTTTCAGGCCCTGCTTGCCGTATTCCTCGATTTTTTTCTCAATGTTCGCGCCGGTTTTTTTGGCTTTGTCCCATGATTCCTCAAGGGTTTCACGCACCAAGTCCATGCGCTCTTCAGCCGCGCCAGCGGCGTCTTCTGCCCACTCTTTGCCCTGGCGGCGCGCCGCGTCAACTTTATCGTAGGCCGCGTCTTCCCCAGCTTTAAGCTTTTTATCCACATTATTGATCGTTTTCTCAATGTTCATATGCCCTCCTGTGTTTGTTTCGTTAGAAGCTAAGGTTTAAACCGACGGTGATCATCTCACCGCTGTCGTCAAACTCTTTTTCACTCACGCTCGAATCCTGCGATTCAAATTCTTCCAGCCAGATGTGGCGATACGTGCCGTCAATGGACCAGGATTCATTCAAACGGACTTCAACACCGCCGCCCGCATGGAATCCGAACCGATGATCGGTTTTGTCGTCGAATGGCGACGGCGGTTCGATGCGCGTGTAATACCAACCGGGACCCGCGAGGAAAAAAACGCCGACGGGATTGGCTTTAATCAAATAACCCAGGATGGACGCCTGCACCGGGATGGTTTGCACCTCGGTTTCGCCGAGAATGGTGTCGTATTCGTCGCGGCGGAAATCCGCCGAACCTTCGAGCGCGAACGTGTCGGATAAAAAGAAGCGCAGCTGCGCGCCGCCGCTCCACTGACCGTCTCCGTCCTTTGGATCAAAATGCGAACCACGGCCGCCGATGGAAAAACCACGGTCATCGCCTTCTTGTGCGTTAGCGGCCGGCGTGATCACCGCGAATGCGGATAGCGCCAGAACCGATAAGAATGTCGTCTTTATGTATTTGGTCACGTTTAACTCCTCCCGTTGTTTATTTTTCTAATGAACTGCGCAGCATCCATGCGTTTTTCTGGTGGCGCTTCACCGAATCAATCACCAAATCGGACGTTGCCGGATCATTATGATCTTCCAGCAAATTAAAGAGCTCCTTGCCTTCTTCGACGATCGCCTGATGGTCTTGAACCAAAATTCGGATCATTTCCTGCGCAGGCATGGGAGCCCCCTTCTGATCCTGGACGTGGGAAATTTCTTCGAAAGCGACCAAAGAAGCCGGTACGAAAAACCCCATGGACCGGATCTGCTCGGCGACCTCATCAATCTCCACGGCCAGTTCCTTATATTGCTTATCGAAGAGCTCATGCAGCTGCGGAAAAAGCGGCCCCGTTACGTTCCAGTGAAAGTTTTGCGTTTTGACGTAAAGCGTGTAGATGCCCGCCAAAAATTCCTGCATTTTCTGGGCCACTTCGTTTGTGGCCGTTTTTTCTCTTTCCTTCGTTTCCGTGGTCATATGCTCTCCTTCTGTCTGAATCGTTATTTCGCCTCTTTGACATTTTCTTTGGCTCGCTCGATGCCTTGTTCCACTTCATGGCCGACGTCTTCCGCTTTATCTTCAATTTTTTGCCCCGTCATCTGCGGTTTGCAGCCCACGCCGATCTGCACGAGCGCGAGCGCGGTTAAAATCATCCAGAGATTTGTTTTGTTTTTGCGTTTGTCCATTTCATTATCCCTCCTGTCATTTCGTTGCCTACACGGAAACTACGTGGCGTGTTAAAACTAGTTCGAACCACGCGCGAAATTTACGTTGAACTTTCACGTGCGGCCCGCGTATTTCTGGCATGAACACAAAAGCAACGACCGCACCAATTTTCATTTCATTAATAATTAGGAACAGGCTGCGCGGGTGGACGCCGTGCGCACCGCTAACCGACGCGTCGAAGTGGCCATCATTGCCAACGAAAAACTAAAACGCGCCGCCGAAGCCGGAACTCTTTAACTTTAAGCCAAACATAAACAAGGAGGACGTATGAAGAACTCAACAAAATGGACCGTTCTAACCAGCTTCGCTTTATTGGGCCTGAACGTGACCGCTAAATCCGCCGACAGCCCAACCACCAATCCCCCGGGGCAGGTGTCGCCGCGCGAAATAAATCCGGTACGGCAGAACGATGCGACAGGCGTTGAACCAAACGTCAGCGATACCGGAAACTCAAAAACATCTCCGGAAACCGGAATGGTTCCCACTGAAGGTGGAATCAATAAAAGCACCCCAAAAGGCAGATCGGCTGGAACCGGCAACATTAACGGAACCGTTGAAACCGTCGACTCGGCAAACAATCGCGTGAGCATTCGTGATGCCAGCGGCCAAGTACATGACGTTACGCTCAACAACCGCACGTCGATGACGGTTAACGGAAAACGGACGCGGATCGGCAGCCTCAAGGCGGGAGATTCAGTTCAGCTTAAAACGCGCTGAGCGCGCAGGCATTGATACCTAGCGTTTAATAATGCGGCGGTCTTTTTTGGGGTGGGGCCCGACGAATTTTTTCCACGAGGCCGGCCCGTCGGTAATGCCGTACCAGTTATCGATAGCCAACCCGGACTCGTGTCCGGGCCCCGCCTTGGAGACCTGAGTCCAAATCACGCGGCCGAAACAGCGCACGTTGTCGAGCGTGTTTGGAAACGCCACTTGGATTTGGGTTCCGGGAGCGAGTTTAGCTGCAATCTCCAACCTCATGCCGAATTGTCCCACTTCATAGGCCACGGCCGGCTGGATTTTATTGTCGGACGGCCCATCTGCCAATTTGACCACCACGTCCGTCCGCGCGGAATAGCGCGATTCGATGCGGCGGTCAGGACGCGGGTTAATGACGAAAAAACGTGTTAATTTTCGTTGGACCATAGGTTGTTTGTTCTTAAACATGACCCCATATCGAGGAAAATTCAAGCCCCTACATTAACGCAACGCACTTCTTGCTTGGGCGCGTTCACTTCGTTTATACTCACCAGCCGTGAGACACCTAATCGCCGCGATTTTATTTTTCACCTGCGCTTCCCCTCTTTTTGCCTATCCCGAATATTCCGCGTTCAGCGGTTCGAATTGTATGGCCTGTCACGTCGGCCCGATGGGCGGTTTTGGCCGCAAGCCGACCAGCCAGATGGACCCCGGCTACATCACCGATAAGTTCTTCATGAGCGGCGACCTGCGCTTCATGTTCCTCTATGACGCGCGCGACCCGGCCGACGACCGCGTGGTGCTTTTCCCCATGGAAGGCGCGCTCCATTTCGGCTATCTCCTTAAAGACACGCTCACCATTTCGGCCAGCCAGGATTTCGGCACGCTGCGCGAGATGTGGGCGATGCTGCACAACGTCAATCAGAGCCTGTACGTCCGCGCCGGCTTCTTCACTCTTCCTTACGGCCTCCTGTTTGCCGACCACACATCGTTCATTAAGGAAGGCCGCGTGGAAACGAGCTCCCGCAATTTCGAAGAACGCGGCATTGGCGCCAAGCTTTTCGGCGTGCGCTACAAAGATTCGGGCATCGAAGCCGGCTACAACGGCCGCCCCTGGTTCGTGAACATTGCCATGACGGCCGGTGTGATCGGACAAGAATCGCGCTCCCTGCCGAACAGCCAGGGCGGCAACAAACGCGCGGTGACGCGCCGCGCGGGCTTCATCACCAAACACGCCAGCCTCGGCGGATCGATGTACACCAACGACAACGAAGTGGAAGACCGGCGGATTTTGCGCTACGGCGGATTCGGCTGGCTGAGAGCGGGGCCGTTCGCGTTATTATTTGAACACGACGAGGGCGAGGACGAACAATTCACGGTGACAGGCTCGACGCAAAGCTCCGCGTCGTACGCCGAACTCGTGTACAATTTTCAAACGCCCGTCAAAAAATGGCGAAGCTACGCCAAAATTCGCTACGAGCGTCTGGATCCCAATCGTTCGCTGTCGGCGGATTTATTGGAGCGGTGGGTGGCCAGCCTGCAGGTGTCGCCGGCCGATCATTTGAATATTGAGGCGTTTTACCGTAACAATCGCGAACAACCAACGGAACGTTCCAACGACGACGTAGCCATACAAACCCACTTCTTCTTTTAGCGTCTTAATCCTTCGGCGCGCCGTTGTTAATCCACGTGATAATCCGGTCCAAATCTTCCTGAGACAGCGCCGCCGCAAACTGCGGCATGCGAACGCCGTTCCCCCCCAGAGCCGAATACGTCCCGTCTAATTTCGCCAAGAAGTAGCTATTGGCCGGATCGTTGGGCACAACCAACGCTTTCGAGGGCACCTGAACGCTGGCGATATTGACAATCGCCGCGTGGCTTTTATCGACGCTGGACAAATTTAAATTGCCGGCGGGCGTGGCGCGGTTATCGTGGCAGCCGGAAACCGCGCAGCTCAGCGCGAAAATGTCCGTCTGCAAACTCGTGAAGTTAGCGGCGCCGGGTGGGTTGGTAATGGAGTTGTTCGAGATTGCGCTTCGTTTTTCTTTGGTGCAGGAAAAAAGGAAGAGGGCCGCGATTGCGATTAGTTGACTTTTACGCATTTGCCGCGGATTTTCTTTTTGGCCCCGTCACCGAATTCGGCCTTAAGCACGAAGAAATAAACATCATTGGAAACCACTTTACCGTTTTTATCCTTGCCGTCCCAGGGTATTGAATTCCAGCCCATCGTCGCTCCGCCGGTCATCGTGGAACCGCTCAACTCCCGCACGAGCTTCCCGTTAACGGAATAAATTTCGAGGTCCACCTTGGTCGCCACCACACCGTTTAAGCGATACACGAACTGCGTGGTGTCGCGGAACGGATTCGGATAATTTTCCACGTTCGTCAGGTCGCTGACGTTCGGAGCAGCCGCGGGGTTAAGCTGCGGATTGCTGGTGGCGATCCATTGATAGATCGAAAGGTAATCGGGGTCGTTAACACCGGTCCAGATCTGGCCGCCGACGTGGGACACTCCGCCCAAGGCTTCGCCAAGCGGCTTGCGCAGCAGCGGGCTTGCCTCAGGAATCATGAAATTCATTTGTTCGGCGAGCGCCTCCATGCGCATTTCCATCGCCTCTTCTTCGTCTTCGGCGTCTCCTTCCGACAAATCCATCGCGTTCTGTCCCGCTCCGCCGTCTCCATGACACGTGGCGCAGCCGCGGCCCTCCATAATCGGCCAGATGACGTTGGCGTACGTGCTGGTGCTGAGCGCCTGCAAAGCGTTCGCCGTGTTGTCTTCGACGACGCGGAAATTGGTGCCGGTGTCGATCCAGCGGGCAATCTTATCGAGCTCATCTTCGTCCAGCATTTGCGAGTGGTCGACCAACGCCGCCGGGTTCGGGAACGGGGTGGGCGGCGTCGCCGTCAACAAAGAGCCTGTGAGCCAGTGCATCAGTGGGCTGCCGCGCGAATTCTGCGTGCGCACAAGCGCGCTGTTGCTGCGGTCGCGCGAGATGCCGGTCAGTGTCTGATACGACTCGGTCACGTTTGCCGGCGTGAAGCGGCCGACCAAGCTGATGGCCTGGCTGCCCGCGCGGTTGGGGTTGTAGCCGGAGGCGCCCTGCACGTTGGCGCTGTCATGACAGGAAATGCAGTTCTCGTTCAAAATCGGCTGAATGTCCTGATGGAAATGGAATTGCGTAACGCGGCGCGCCTCGATGTTCTGAGAGGGCAACTGGCGCGCCTCAAGCGTTTGCACGGCCGGCGCTTGATTGTGCGTCGCATGGCAGCCCACGCAGCGTTCGGTCGCGCCCGGGGCGACGTGGATCCACGGCTTATGGTTCACCAGCACGCGGCCGTTTTTATCAATCAATTGGAATTGCATCGGCACATTCGCCGGCACCAGCGCCGAGAATGAGCCGTCGCTGGAAATCGTGGCTTCGCCCACAATTTGAGTGGAGATGCCGCGCCGCTTGCCCGTATCGATTCGGCCTTGCGAAAGCTGGAGTGAACGGATAAAGCGCACGACAGAGACGTCATCCACAGTAAAGCCGCGGGGTTGGTTGTCGTTTTGGCGGTCGGTGACGTTACCGCTGGTAAATGTGCCCGTAAATTTTGTGAGGTCGACCGGTTTGCCGATTTTGGGCGGCATCGGCCGCACCAAAACGGGGACCGCTTCGTCCACGGTCATGCCCGCGACTTCCAAAAGCGGCGTCTGCGTCAACACTTGCTGGCTCGACGCGGAAAGCGTAAACGTCTGCAAAGCGAAATGGCCGAAGTGGCGCGTGGTTTCGGTGGTCATCGTGAACGTGTTGAATTCTTCCGTCACGTGCGTCAGCGTCGCCACGCTCACGACAAAAAGGTCTTCCAAAAGCGACGTCGGCTCGCGAAAAGTGACGGAGCTCATATACGCCATCATTCCCATTTCACCGCGGCGATTAACGTTTTCCCCGCGCATGATCACGTTCGTGGTCGGCGGCGCCGCCACGGAGCCGACCAGCTTCGGCAAGAACGGGCCGACGATGGATCCGCCGTCGTCATCACGGCCGCTGCCGCGCGCAATCATGTAGCCCGCCTGTGCCGCGTCCGCCGGATCGATCATTTCGGCGCTTTCGTGCAAAGAATTGGTGCCGCTCGGGCCCAAACTGCCGTGTTCGCCGTACGCGCCGAATAAATTGGTGCCGGCCGTCGCGTAGTCGGAAATAGACATTTGATGCAGCGGCATGAAGTTATGGCCCTGGTGTTCGTTGTGCTGCCAGCGCGTGAAGATCAGCATGCCGCTGGAATGCAGCGTCGGGTGAAGGCCGTGGCTCGGATTGAAATCGATTTGGCGCGTGTTATTGCCGTTGGTATCGCAAACAAACAAGGCAAGCGTGGCCCCCTGGTCGTATTCGTCACGGAAGCCGACCACGTCGCTTAAGTAAGCGACGCCGCCAGAACCGTCGCCCGCTTCGGTGCCGTCGGGAAGATACGGCAAATACACCGGCTGAATTTTATTGCCCGGGCCCGAGGTGATGGCGCGCGCGCCGGTACCGTCAATGCCGATTTCCCAAATCTGCCACGGCTGTCCGCCTTGTTTGCAGGCAAACGCCACCATTGTTCCATCCAGCGATACGGTCGGGTTCTGAACATCGGAGCAAACGCCGCCGGTTAAATTGACGTGCTGTCCGGGAGTAATTGGGTTTGGAGTTGTCGTGCTGACGTCATGGGTAAAACGCATCCGGTACAAATCGCCACCGGCCATATAATTGGTCAAACTGTTGAAACCCTGGCGGCGATAAGTGCGGCGGCTGTAGACAATCTCGTGTTCGCCCGCGCCAACGCCGGCACGATAGGCAACCGCCGGTTGGGCCGCGCGGTTCATGTCCACCGCAGGCGCACCGTTATTCACCCAATCAATGAGCGCCTGCATTACCGCCGTGGTCGAAGAAATTTTTATGCCGCCGTGCGGCATGACGGAGCCGTCCATCGGTTTCTGAATAATGAGCGCGGTCAAGGGATCGGTGCTGCCGGCGGCGAAAGCGGTGGGATCGGCAATGCCGAGCGAGGTTGCGAGCACGCCCGGCGTTTTGGCCAGAGCGCCCGAATCCAAACTGTAGTCGCCGGGAGCCCGCACGTGCATATTGTTATGGCAGGCGCCGCAGGTCTCATCGACCATGCGCCGCAAATTACTGCCCGGATAGGCTTCAACCTTTTCGGTCTTGCCGCGCACGCCCAGAAGGCCGCCGATGAACACCACCACCAGAGCGGGCATGAACCATGTCTTGATGTTAAACCGTTTGATCATTCGTTCTCCTACGGCGTGTAGACGCAGCTTCCTTTATGCACGAACGTCCCATCGTCAAATTTGGCGCGGACCTGGTAAACATATACGCCGGTCGGCAACGGTTCAAGTTCCTCATCGCGTCCGTCCCAGGTCACGAAATTGGCGCCAACACGCGTCGTGCCGTCATAGCGGCGCAGCACGCGGCCTTCCATGGAGAAAAGAGTGACTTCGGTTTCGATCGCTTCGGTGGTGAGGAAGTAAACGATTTTCGTTTCGGCGCGAAACGGATTCGGGTACGCGGCCGAACGCGTGACGCGCGCGCCCACACTGGCGCGGGTGGCGTCAACTATCCACTGCTGGATCACCCGGAAATGCGCGCTCTGCGTCGTCGAGAATTGTTCGCCGCCATCATTGGCCAACTGACCGTGCGGCACGCCGCCCGCCGCCAAGGCCAACGGTTTCAAAAGCAACAGGCTCACGTCGGGGTCTTCAATGGAAACCTGGCGGGCCGCTTCCGTGAAATTGGCGCGCGATTGACCCAAGACGAGCGGGAACGCCGTGTACGCCGCGTGCGTGGAAATGCCGTGGCAGCTGAAGCACGACATCTGCGTCGGCCCGGGGCTGCTGAACGTCGTCGTCGTTATGATCGGCTCAATGTCTCGCATAAATCGGTCGTAATCCAAAATTCCGTTGGCCGCCCAAAGTCGAAACGGCGCGGCCGCCAGAAACACAAATAACGTTGATTTTTTGAGGAGTTTCATGTGTCCTCAAGTATGATTCAAAGAACGAAAAATTTCCAAGTCAAATCTAATATCGCGGCGGTTCGTAATAATTGCCGCCCAAGCGCCAGCGCAAGGTGGCCCGCGTCGTCTCTCCCAGCTCGTTGGAGAGAAATGAAAAATCGAGAATTAAACTTTTGATGCCGATGCCCATGCCGAGGGTGTAGTCGTCGCCCGAATCATCCTGCCGTCCGAAAATTTTCCCGGCGCGCAGCGTCACCACGTCGCCGAAGCCGTATTCAATGCCCGCCCGGTAATCTTCCACGTCAAAGGAAAACAGCGTCGTCGCGTCGAACGCGAACAAAAGTTTTCCGCTTAATAGACGCATGTTCGGCTGATAGGCAACGCCCACCTTGGCCGTCGGTAAATAGGACTCGGTTGCGGTCGCGCGCACGCCCAAATTGTCGATGTCACCGACGAAACTGGTGATGCTCGCCGCGTTCTGCACATTGGTGCCGAAGCGCCAGTTGCTGCGCGGCGACGCGTAGTGATACCCGACGTCGACCGCCGAACCATACCCTTTGACCATGCCCAAAATATCGCGGTAAATGATTTTCACGGTGGCGCCCATCGAGTGTGGACTATCGACGCTCATCGGCCGGCCGTAACTAAAGAGAAAAGCGTTGTCGGAGACGCTGCGCTGGTCGTGGTCGTTCGGCGCGAAGGTACCGGCGCCAATGGCGTCGATATCCGCCTGCGTTAACGACGGAGTAACGGCGATGTCACTTATAAAGGAACCGGCGTAGCCAAAGCCCCACATCGCCTTGCGGGTGCGGCGCGCGTAGTGAACCTGGGCTTCATTGGCGAGTCCGTCAAATCGGTCGGAGTAAGAGAGGGAAAGCTCGTCTTCTTTCAGCTGTGTTAATCCCGCTGGATTCCAATAGATGGCCGTGTTATCATCCGCCACCGCGACAAAAGCCTCGCCCATGGCATTCGCACGAGCCCCATGGCCAATGGACAAAAAGTCGCGGCTGGCCACATACGCTCCCTCAGCAAGGGAGACGAATCCGGCCAAAAAGAGAGTTATAAACGCTTGTTTGGTCATTATTGAGTTCATTCCGGGAACCCTCATGCAACAATTGAACCGTGCCATAGCCTTGTCACAGCTTTGCCATGGATCAATTTGGCTTGATAAGCCCTAAAAGTCAATTTATTGTGCCAAAAGTCATGCGGCAAAACACGGATCCTGCGGCTAAGCTGTTTTTGGCAAGCACGTTTCATCAAGGACATTATATGCATCCACTGATCGCCTTCTTATCATTCCTCTTCAGCCCCACGGACGATTGGGCCCTTAAAAAGGGCTATCAGTTGTTAATGGAGCCGCAGGCGCTCGTGGAAACGTCCGCGGGCTACAGCGGTCTAGCCAAATCCTATCCCAGCGCCGACGCCGACGTGCCCACGCTCATGACCTGGGCCGAAATTTTGTCTGAAAATCAAATCCCGTTCGCGCAAAAAGCATGGAACGAACTCGCCCAACACCCAATGATCACGCCGGCCTTGGGCGACGAGATCCGCCTGCGCCGCGGCGAAACCGCTTTCCAGAACGGCGACCTGAAAACCGCCGAAGAAATGTTCGCTCAAATCGCGGCCACCGACAGCCCGCGCAAAGCCGACGCGGTGGCGAACCTGCTGCTCTGTGATTTGCGCAAGAACGATGCCGCCCAAGCCAAAATCCGCGCCGCCGAACTCAAGGCTATCGTCGGCACCGAAAGTGAATTCCCCCGCGCCGCGTTCCCCTTGGCGTTGGCCGCGTTCGTAAATGAAGACCACGCCGCCGCCCTTCCTCTTTTCAAAGCCGATGCCGACAACAGCCGCTCCCAGTATTTCACGGGCCTAACGCTGCGGGCGATGGACAAACCGGCGGAGGCGCTTCTCGCGTGGCAGGGCATCAAACAAAAATCGGCAACCGGCCGCTGGACCGAATTGGCCGACTACCAAATCGCCGAAACTTATTTCTCACTGGGCGACCACGCCCTCTCGCGCAAAGTGTGCGAAACCGCGCTCGCAGCACATCCGGAAAACGCGACCACGGATTCCCTGGTGTTTCGTCTCGCGTCCATAGATATGGCTGAGAAGAAGTACGACGACGCGCTGGCGCGCCTGGCCCTCATCAAGAATCGCGGGACACTGGACGGCCGCATGACGGTGCTGATGGCCGAGAGCTATGTGAAAACAGGCAAACACAAAGAAGTGCTGGCCATGCTCGACGATAAACGCGCGCCGCAAGCGTCCGCCGAATCGCAGTACCATCTCGCGTGGGCCGCGCTTCTGTCCGACAAACACCAGCGCGCCTTTTTCGAAGCCGAAAAAGGCCTCGAAAATTTTTATGACGCCGACGTGACTCCGCGCCTGCTTCTTCTGGAAGGCATCGCGCTGGAAAAACAAGACGAGACCGCCGGCGCGATGGCCACCTACCAAACCATCGCCGACCGTTTCCCTAATTCGATCCCGGCCGCGCAGGCCACGCACTGGCTGACGCTCGCCTATGTCCGCCTCGGCCGCTACCAGGAAGCTCTCACGCACGCCGGCTACCTCTGGAATAATTTGTCGAACGATAACCGCCGCGCCCAGCCCGACACGGCTTTTTGGCTCGGCGAAGCCGCCCTGCGCTTGGGCCGCCCGCGCGAAGCAGACCGCCACTTCGATTCGTTCCTCACCGCCGCGCTGCCCGACCACGAGCTGACGCCGTACGCACAGTTTGAACGTGCCGCGGCACTCGCACAGTTGGACAAAACCAGCGAGGCCGTGGTCCTGCTCGCCGAATTTTCCAAGTCGGCCAAAGATATCGGCCGCAAGGAATGGGAAGCGCTCGCGCACCTGCAGCGCGGCCACATTTTTTTCAACAACCGCCAGTACGAACCGGCGATCGCCGCGTACCGCGAATCGGGCACCTCCGATAAATCTCTTTTCCAACAGGGCTTGGCGCTGCACCGCTTGGATTACTTCACCGACGCCATAGAGGTATGGACCAAGCTCGCCGCACTGCATCCGCAAAGCCCGCTGGCCGAAGACGGGCTGTTCCGTTCAGGCCGCACGCAATTTGAAATGGGCAAAGCGGCCGAAGCGGTGGCCACGTTCGCCCACTACATCGAAACCTATCCAAACAGTCCGCGTGTGAAAGAAGCCATGCTCCAATCGGCGCACGCTCTCTACAATGCGGGCGACATGAAAGCCGCGGCGCCCTTGTACGCGGCATACCTGCAGAGATTCCGCGACACGGAAGACATGGTGACGGTGACCCCGTACCTCGCGGCGGCTCAAGCGCAGAGCGGCAAGGCGCTGGAGGAGATCGAACTCGCCATGAAAGGCCTGCCGCCGACGGAAATCATTGCGGACCTGAAATGGCAGGAAGGCGCGAAACTTTATAACGAGAGAAAATATAATGAGGCCGCCGCGCAGTTCAGCGGCGTTTTGAGCGCGCTTCCAATCGGCGAACAATCGCGCAGCGTGCTTTTCTATCGCGGCGAAAGCCTTTACCTCGCACAGTCATGGTTCGATGCCGAGAAAACGCTCGGTCATTTTCTCGCCAACGGTGACGCCGATGCCAACAGCGCGAACGCTCTGTTTCACCAGGCCGTGGCCGTTTACCAGCAGGACCGCCTGCTCGACTCGGCCAAACTCTTTGAACGCTTTCTAGCTCAGAACGCCTCTCACCAACTGGCCACCGACGCCCGTGAAAACCTTTCTCTCTGCTACCGCAACACCGGAGACTTCGCCGCGGCGGACGCGACGCTTGTTCAATACGCCAACGTCGGCGTGCCAAGCCGCCCCGCGGCCGATAGCGGCGCGCGGGTCGCCGAGATGACGCTGCCGGCGCCCAAAGCGCTCGTTGAACAAACCGCCGCCGACCTTCCCCTCGACGTGCAATGAAAATCGGCTTCGCCGTTTTGACCGTTTTCGCACTCTACACACACGCCGCCGCGGCTCCGCTGGACGTCACCATTTCCGGCGAAGCGCATGGCAAAGTGAAACTCGAAACTCTCTCTCCCAACCCCGACATTCCCAACGCCGATGAATTGACGTTCTCGCTGGATGGGGGCAAATCCGCCGTTGAATCCGAAGTCATTCCGCTCAGTATTGACGAAGCCGTAAAAGAAGCGACGCTGTCCAACAACACCCGCTACGGTTTGCCCATGATTCCCGCCGCCCCTTTTATCGCCCAAGCTCTGCCGTTTAAAAACGATCCCGGCGCCAAACGAAAAGCCCTACCAGCCCCCCCTTCAGCCAACGTGAAAGCGCCGTATTGGGAATTCCGTGTGGTGGATGAGAACGACCGCGTCGTTTACGAGCAGAAAGGTGAAAATTTCCCCGTCCCGGAGCAATCGTGGGATGGCATGGCCGACGGTCAATTCATTTTGAACCCCAACCGCGCCTATGTTTCCTTTATCGTTATTCATTCGTCCGGCGTTGCGGAAAGCTGGCCGGGTGAGGCGTTCCGCTTTATGTCGGTGCTTAAGCGCGATGAGGAAGGAGCCGCGGTTTTATTCTCTTCGCGCGTTTACAAAAAAGACCGCGCCGACTTCCGCGACGAAGCCAAGCTGTATTTGGAAGATGCGGCGCGCTTGCTCTCGCTTTATCCGTCCTCGTGGACGGTGACGCTGGCCGAACCCGCGAGCGACGAAATCTTGGCGGAGGCGCGGCGGCGCCTGTGGAAAACCTATTTGGAAAAATCACTGGGACGCAAATTTGCCGACGACCGTATCACGGTGAAAGCCTCCGCTGAAAGCGGCGTCGAAATTATGATGCCGGGCGTTACGCTGAAAGATGAGCCGCTGATGCACGGCAAAATCTCTCCGCCCGTGCCGCACTTGGAATCGACCGCCGAATGGATTTCGGTTCGCGAGAACGAACAGGTGATGATGATTGAAATGCAGCACGACCGGCTCTTCTTGCCCGGCAGCGCTTATTTGCGCGACGCCGCCCTTCCGCAACTGGCCGCGGCGCTGGCCCGCGTCCGCGCCGAACGCGACCGTCCGCCATTCGCCGACACCAAAAAAAATAAAAAGAAAGAGAAGGAGCCTGTGGTGCGGCGGATATTATTGCGGAGTTACACGGAGAGCCCGCGCGACAAGAAACGGGACAAACAATTTGAAGATCCGAAACTTGCCGCGCTGCGCAGCAAGGTGCTGTTTAACCTTTTCGCGCGCGAGCGCTTCCTACCGTAAACACGCGGCAAACCCTGTTCATCACCTCTTAACCCGCTCTTAAAGTCTTCTTAAGAGAACGCCTGTCATCCTTTCATTATGGCGAGACGTTGGCTCGGCAGCTTTTTGTTTGGGGCTCTGATTTCAAACGCATACACGCTGCATGCGGCGGGGCTGACGCTGCTCGAATCGCCCAGTGCGCGCGCATCCGCGCTCGGCGAAGCCTTTACCGCCGCGAATAACGATGTTTCGGCGCAAACTTACAACCCGGCCTCACTCGCCACCCTCGCTTTCCCGCAAGCGTCCCTGCTTTATAAAAAAGGCCTGTCGGATGACGCCTTCGGGCAAGTGTTGTACGGCGCGGCAACCCCGCATCACGCGCTCGGAATTTCCATCGGCTACTACAACGGCGGGGACGTCGAACTGTTCGATGGCGTATCGGCGCGAACTGTGACCGCCCAAAAAGATCTCATGGCGGGCTTAAGCTATGCGCGCAGCGTCGGCGGGTTCAAAGCGGGCGTGAGCGGTAAATATTTATCATCGGAACTGGCCGAATCCAGAAAAGCCAGCACCATGGCCGTCGACGCCGGCGTCCAAATTTTTCTTGGCCGTAAATACACTGTGGGCGGCGCGCTGCAAAATTTCGGCAAGCGCCTGCAGTACATCCGCCATGAACACGCGTTGCCGCGCGTGGCGCGTATCGGCGTGACTCGGCAAATCGGCAAACGGTCGAATCCCGCTCTGCTACTCCTTGATGCGCCGTACGACATTAACGAAGAAAAACTGCGCCCGGCGCTCGGCCTCGAAATCGGGCTTGCGCCTCTCACTCTACGCGCCGGCTACCAAACAGGCTACGCGGCGAAAGGTTTTTCGGCTGGCATCGGCTTCGCGTTTCAAAGCATGGAAATCGGCTACGCGTTCGGACTGGCCAGCCAATTCAACGACCTGCACCGCGTCAGTCTCACTTATCAATTTCGCGACTCTGGAGGGCGCCCGTGAAAAAAATTGCCCTGTTTTTCTTCTTAATGCAGGCCCTGTGCTGGGCAGAAGCAAAAACTCCCAAGAACATCATTCTCTTTATCGGCGATGGAATGGGGTTTGACCATGTAAAAGCGGGCGGCCTGTATCTCCATGGAGCGGCGGGAACTCTGCGTTTTGAAGCATTCCCGACAAAATCCCAGATGACAACCGCGTCCGCCAACAACGCCGTCACGGATTCGGGAGCCAGTGCGACCGCAATGGCCACCGGCCAGAAGGTTAACAATGGGGTGATTTCCAAACAGATTCCCGGCAACGGCGCCGATTTACCGACAGTGCTCGAATATTACAAGTCCGCCGGAAAACATACAGGACTGGTGACCAACGCCGACGTAACTGACGCCACTCCCGCCGCATTCGGTGCGCACGCGGCAAACCGTAATTCTCGCGCCGCCATCGCCGCGCATTACCTTACTCAGTCACGGCCCAATGTGGTGATGGGCGCAAGCCTGTATTTCAGTTCCGTCAGCGCCATGAGCAGCGGATACACGGCCCTCACCCGGCGGGCGGAGCTGCTTGCACTGGACACGGAGAACACAACTTTTTTGTCCGGCCACTTTCGCCCTCATTCGCAGATGGAATGGGAAGCGAAGCGCTCCACAACCGCGCCCAATGAGCCGTCGCTTACGGAAATGACCGTATCCGCCCTGTCCGTTCTCGACAACAACCCCAACGGCTTTTTCCTTTTGGTCGAAAACGAAGGTATCGACGTTGCCGGGCACAACGAAACAAACGCCGACCCCAACCGCCGGCTGATGTATCTGGTGACCGAGATGGAGTCATTTTCGAACGCTGTGCAGGCAGCGATGGATTGGGCCGCCGGTCGCGACGACACGTTGATTATCGTTACGTCCGATCACGAGACTGGAAATTTAAATGTGTCGGCCACATCCAACGAGCCGGGCGTCGTGCCGTCAACGTCGGCGGCCACCTTTGGGTCAACCGTGCACACGGCGCGAGCCGTCCCGGTGTACGCCTGGGGTGTTTCCGCCGAACGGGCGGCCGCCGTGACCGATAATACCGGTATTTACACTCTCCTAATGCCGCCCGCACAGGACAGATTGGTTATCGACCCGCCGGTTAAGGAAGGATTGCTCGCGCTTTCTCCGGGGATGCATCGCCTTCAAGGCGGGCTCAATGGCTATATCAACGCGGCCGGCAATGAGACCGCAAAGCTTCATTTCAATGCGACGGGACCGGGCGAGGTGATCTGGGATATTTTTGAAACCAATGGGCAGGACGTGCGCACATTAACAACGTACACAAATGGCTTAGCGGTGGATTTTATCGAATGGAACGCTCTGAACTCGCGCAACTCGCGCGTGGGACCGGGGGTTTATCTGTATCGGATACGGGCGCCGGGAATTTCCAAAAATGGGAAGCTTGTCGTTATCGACTAACGAATTCCTATAAGTTTTAAATCAACGCGCACCACATCCGCGACGCGCGCGCCGATCATGCGCATTCCCGCCGGTCCCCGCACGCCGTGTTCCGAAAGTTTGACGTTAAACCGCCCGGAAACCGTGATTTCTTCTTGCTTGCCGCGTTTTTTGCGCGTGATGGTCAGCGGCACCGCGACCGTTGTGTTGATGCCGCGCATTGAAAATCCCCCCTGTGCGTTCACAAACCATGTGTCTTTGTTTTTTTTCTTGGCGAGGCCCACGCTGGTCAGCGTGAAAAGAATGTTGGGGTAGGCCGCGGCATCCAGCCATTCGGCGGACTTCATGTGAGTGTCGCGCAGCGGCACCCCGGTCTGCATGCCTTTTACTTCGACGTACACGGACGCTTCCGAAATGACCGGTTCGGCATCGAAATCGAGCGTGGCGCTTCCGGAAAAGCTTTCAGCCGATCCTTCAACCACTTCCAGCGGGGCTTGGGAGGTAAAACGGATTTGCCGCGGCCCGTTCTCACTCGATAAGGCAAACGTCAAGGGTTCCGCGCGCAGCGGAAGGGCCAAGGTTAGAGGAAACATAAGGAGTAACGCGCGTTGAATCATAAATTGGATATGGGCCGGGAAGGATTCGAACCTTCGTAGGGCGTAGCCCGCCAGATTTACAGTCTGGTGCATTTGACCGCTCTGCCACCGACCCGAAGGGCCATATCTATAGCATTTTCGACGAAAACTTACCCTGAACTGACTACCGGTCGCTTGCTTGGGATAAATAAACCGTGTATCCCCCCATCGGATACGACTGATAACTGTGCGCTGGAAGGGTCACGAATTTTCGAATCGCCTTCGCATATCCTCTCTCCGACCCCGAGGCGATCACGACCAACATAGGCGGGCGTTCTGTTAACTGCTTCTCATACCCCTCCGCTGTAAACAGGTCGCGGAAATCGGGAAAGCCCATCATTAGATCTTCGGTTGAAGACCCTTGAGGTGCTACATGTTCAATCCAAGAATAAAGTGAATCTTTTCGAAAAATCGGATGAAATGGCGGCTGGGCAAAAACATGGGCATCGGGGGGAACCAATTGGAGAATCCGGTTACCTGTCTGAATCTGATCTTTGGTGTATTGCTTGTTTTTTATTTGCTGCCAGCGCCCCCATTCAAACCCTACGCTGGGAATTAGAAGCAACAATAGTAAGCCAACACTGGCCCATCGCCATCGCCCCTGAAAGCCTCTGGATAAGAACAAAGCCATGGGGGCGGCCCATAGCAAATAGATCGAGTAGACATATTGCTTAAAGGGAAATTTAACCAAGCTTACTTGGACCAAAATAAAACCGACAACAATCAACGAAAGGCGCTCCGTCTTAGCGCGGTGTTTAAACACCTCACTGGAAATGGCTCCTAGCCCCAATAAAAAAATCACCAGCGGCGCCGCATATTGTTTTGTGACCTGGCTCACCAACTCCTGCGCGAGGCCCTGGTTCATGGACAAGGATTGATTAAGACGGTAGTGGAACACAAATGTCAGCTGAATAAGTTTTTTAATATCAATCCCATTTAACGCGCAGAGAAGTACGGCTCCGCCAATCGCGGCTATGATTCCGCAACCGACACCCAACACGAAAGGCTTGAAGCTATTCCGGTTTTCTTGAAAATTGAAAAAGAAATGAAGGCCAAATCCGCCGACCGCCAGAAAAACCAGCTTGCTGTCTAACAACAAGCCGGATGTCATAATGAACGCCGGAAAAAACCACGCTCGAAAATAATTACGCCGATCTCCGTCAGGCACCAACAACAGCGCAAGCAATGCCAGAGCCAAAGACAAATGGTCCGCTCGAAAGTCAGTCAGCACCTGAACCACGTTGGGCTGAACAACCATTAAAAGCAAGGCGCCTATCACCGCCCAGTCTTTTTGGGCGCCGGCGACACTTTTACGAATCAACAAAGCCAGAAAGAGCAGCGCCAATATCGAGAAGGCTATGTTGATTTGCCTTAAGACAATCAAGGATTCAAAAACGGGCGGGAGATTGCGCAGAAATGGCGAATAAAGCAGCCAAAAGAATGGCGTGTGCATCTCATGAAAGTCAGCATAAGGCTTAAGCCCCGCTGAGATCATCCAAGAGGCATGCGCGTGCTCGATTTCATCGAAGTCGAACGGCAACCACTTAGCGCAGTTGAACAGGTAAAAAGAAACGAATAGAAGAAATAATCCAAGCGCTATCGGGAAAGAAAAACGCTTCAGCTTGGCCATATCTAAAACGCCCACGCGCCTTTCAAATAGCGCGTGAAGTAAAACCCATACAACACGGCCATTGCCAGCGCGGCCGCCGTGACGAGCGGGGACTTTTTCCCCGTCCGAAGGTGCAAAAAGAAAATGGGAAACGCGCCCAGAAAATAACGCGGCACGCTAAGCATGAATGTCGTACTTAAACTCAACAGAGCCACCCCTAGAACGAACACGCCGTAGGTCGGACGGTCTTTACGAAACGTCTGAATCGCCCCCGCGATCAACAAAAGCCCCGCCGCCAATTCCATGATGCCCACGTGGAACCAATACCCGCTGGGCCGTTGTGTAATGATCATCATGAACTTTCGCCAAAACGCCATCCACGGAAATGCCAGTTGACGGTTCCAAGACGACGCTTGAAATTTCATAAACGCAAAGCAGTCCCCGGTAATCGTTTTATTGATCAGCAAATATACGCCGCAGGCAATCGGCAGGAGCATAAGCCAGGCCGAATGTTTCCAAGAAATGCCCGTCTCGCGGCGCTGCATGTAAAACTCCACGACCAACGCCGGAAAAAGAGCGAGACCGGTGACGCGCGTCAGCACCGCCGCGGCGCCCGCCACGCCAGCCAGCCACCAGCGGCCCGTTCGCGCCGCGTACAGCGAACCCGCGGCGCATAAAAGAAACAAACCTTCGGTGTATGGAACGTGAAAGAAATATGCCGTTGGGAAAACGAGCAGCGCTAACAATGACAAGCGCGCGTTTTCGGTGCCGAGCTCATGGCGGGCCAATGCATAGAACGTCATCAATCCGGCAAACGAAAAAAAATGCGCGGCGATGAAACCGCCCAATTGAAAATTGAATACAGGAAAGCTAAAGAGACGGATGAAAGCGGGGAAGAGCGGGTAGAACACGACATTTTCGACGTATTTGCCCGTGCGCGCATATCCCTCGGTGGCAATGGCGAGATAGCGAAGGGCGTCCCACTTGTACCAGCTCTGCATAAAGAGGGCGTTATTATTGGATTTGGCGAGAAAAATAATCGTGCCGGCGAGCAACACCACCGCTTTGACGGCCAAAATCTGCAGCGCGACGCCGCGCCATTCGTTTTTCATTGCGGAGGATGTTATTAATTTTACCCCAACGCGTCCTTGCCGATTCCGTTCATAGGGTTTATGCTTAATTTCATGAAGCTGAACCGGATTGAAGAGAAAGATTTTCTACTGCTCGTCTCGTTTTTGGCCGACAAAAACGAGCAAACGGCCGCGTTGGTCCGTTCGCAGCTGCGCGCGCTGCTCAAAAGCCAGCCGCAGCTGAAGCACTCCGTCTCGAAAATCTCCAACGCCGCCGTACAAAAGCTTGCCAAGGCGGTCATTGAGGAGTTTCATTTTGAAGACGTCGAAGCCCAATTTCAAGCGCTGGCGAGCGCCAATGAAATCAATCTGGAGCGCGGCCTTTACCTGATCTCGTTTCTCGCCAACCCGGATTTAAAACCGGAAGACATCTCCAAGCCGCTCGACAAAATGGCCGAAGACGTGGCCCATCTCATCACCACGGAACAACCCTTGCCGACGCGCCCCGTGAACGCGATGCGCCGCTATTTTTTCGAAAAGCTTAATTTCCGCGGCAACGAAGAAAACTATGCCGATGCCGCCAACATTTATCTCAACACGGTTCTGGAGCGCCGCATGGGCATTCCGATCACGCTGTCGTGCATTTATCTGTTGGTGGGCTGGCGGCTGGGTTTGCTGGTGCACGGCATTGGCCTGCCGGGGCATTTTATCGTCGGGCACCGCGTGCCGCGCGGAGTGGTGCACATCGACCCCTTCAACAGCGGGCGCATATTAAGGAAGAAGGACTGCGAAGTGTTGGTGAAGCGGCTGGGGATCCCGTTTAAGGAAGAGTATTTGGATGCCGTTAACAACCGGCAGATTTTGGCGCGGACATTGGCCAATTTGCTGAACATCTATACCGAAGCCAAAGACGTGGTCCGCGCCAAGCAGATGGCGCGGCTGTTCCAGCTTCTCGAGTCATAGTCGTCGCCCCGGCATGTCTTTTGGCCGGGATGACGTTCTTAAATTAATTTCCTTATTCCCAAGCACTTAAGGTACCGGGTCTCCGGCATCGACAGCAAAATCGGATGGTCCGTCGCTTGCGCGCCTTGATACGCGACGTGGGCGGCCACCTCTTCCTTGCCAAAAGCGGCCTGAACGATCTCCAGAAAATCCGCCTGTGATAAATGATAGCTGCAGCTCGATGTCAGCAGTAACCCCCCCGGTTTCAGGCGCTTCAAAGCCAAACGATTGCACTTTTCGTACGCTTTTTTCGCCTGGGGAATGTTTTTCTTGGATTTAACGAACGCCGGCGGGTCGAGAACCACGACGTCGTATTTCTCCTTATCGCTTTCCAAAAAATCGAACGCGTCTTTTTCCACAAGCTTGGCCCGCTCCGCGCCGAACGAATTGAGCGCGAGGCCTTGCTTCACCAACTCCAACGCGGGAGCGCTCTGATCGACGAACGTGACCTTCGCGGCGCCGGCGGCTAAGGCGTTCATCCCCCATCCGCCGGAATAACAAAACAAATCCAACACCTCGGCTCCCTGGCCGAACGTCAGGTTTTTCAAATAGCGGCGGTTGTCGCGCTGATCCAGAAAAAAGCCGGTCTTCTGCCCGTCCAAATAGTCGGCAGCAAAACGAACGCCGGCTTCAGAAAAAACGCCGTGATGGATCTTCTCTTCGTCGCCAAACACAATTCTCGAGAACGACTGGACGCCTTCCAACGTGCGGATTCCCGAGTCGGCGCGAACGATAAACGCCTCCGGCTTCTGCATGAACACCGCCTCGAACGCGGCCGGCACCTGCTTCTCCAAATCCACCAACGCGTCGTCCATGCCGGCGGTGTTGCTTTGCAAAACCAGCGTGCGCCCGTAGCAATCAATGATGAGACCGGGCAGGAAATCGGCTTCGGAAAACACCAGCCGGCAGGAACCGTCTTTAAATAATTCGCGGCGGCGCTCAAAGGCGGCCCGCAGACGCGTCTGCAAAAGAGCGCCGCGATCTTCCGCCGACTCAAACGAGACCACGCGGCCCGCGATCAGCGAATGCGGATTGTAATAGCCGGCGGCGACCAGGCGCCCACCGCTCTCAAAATTGCACCATGTGCCGGGGTTAAGCGGAATTTTTTTGGCTTGGTTGATCTCGTTGGAGAAAATCCAAAGGTTTTTGCGCGCGAGGGACGCCGCGGCGCGCGCGGAGATGGCTATCGTTTCCATAAAGCTCCTGTAAATGAGACCACGCCGCCCATTGGATCGTCGGCTTGACCGTACGTAAGAAGTTCTCCGTCTTTTTTCTGAGAACCCTGAAGAATCTTAATCAGGCGCAAGGACGTGTACAGCGCCGAGAGACCGCAATTTTTCCGCCAGTGGTTATCCACAATCGCCGACATATAGAACCCATCGGCATCCAACTTCATCGCGTGTTCCAGCGAGACGCGGTCTTCCTTTTCAATCTTCTGGCGAACCTCCGGAGTGAGCTGTATTTCGTCGCCAAAGCGCGGACCGACGTGCGCCAGATCGATTCCGGCCAAAATCAAAATCTTTTCGCCCTTGTCCTGCCGCTTTTTCAGGACCGCGCCCATTTTCTCAATCGCCTCATCCACTGTCGCAATCGTGGACGGCGCCCGATCGCTGCAGAAACGCTCAAAACTCGAGGTCAGGATCGGCACCCAGGCGGGCGTTTTCTCGCGCCACAAGTAGCGTAGCCAGAACGCCTGGAACTCAAGCGAGTGCTCAAGCCGGTGCGTCCACTCGTCGGCCTTGGGCTCGTACCATAGCGCTTTGGCGAACTCTCCGTAGATTTCTTTATGCACACTCATGTCGCCGTAGGGCGTGGCGTATGTTTTGTCGGTCATCACCCACGGCGAATTGGGCGACATGTGCGCGACGCCGAAAGCGACGATCACGTCCGGCGGCGTGGTTTGCGACAGCGCCTGATACGCCCAGGCGTACGCGGGACCCCCTCGATGAAAATCGATGTGCGGGCTGGCGAGCCCGAGCGGCGGGTCCCCGAGCGGCGCCGAAGAGAATTCCTTGCCCGGGCCTTTCGGATCTTTGAAGAACGCACCCAAGCGCGCGGCCGCTTCCAACTTATCGCCCGTGCCGAAACCGTCCAAATGCATCGGCGGACGCACGTTTGATTTTGAAAACGCCTCTTGGATTTCGCGGCGCTTGGCATGGAGCGTTTCCGTTTCCAGCAAGTAGCAGCGGTCCAACTGTTCGACCAAGCCCTGAATTTCCTTGGGATCGATCAACTGCCCGGTGTTGGAGGCGAAAATGCTCTGCGCGGCGGACAACGTGTTCTGCCCGTTCATGAGCAGCGCCAGCAGAAAACCCGCCGGCGACAACGCCAGCGGCTTATCGATCATGCCTTCCTGATCGCGCAGGAGCATCATGGGTTTCCCTTCGTGCTCAATTTGCACAACGTCGATTAATGCTTTAAGCGCGGGAAGCGGCTGGTCGGTCATAGACAGGAACGCAGTATTTCGAGATTTTTAAGGTCCGCCTGCGGCATCGGCTCTTTGGGCGTTTCCAAAACGAACGCGCGCGACGAAAAGTCGTGGGCACCGAATAAATACTTAAACCCTTCGACCCCGACGTACCCTTTGCCCAAATTTTCGTGGCGGTCGCGATGGCAGCCGAGCGGCCCCTTTGAATCGTTCACATGAAAAACTTTTAAGCGGTCGAGCCCGATCTCACGATCAAATTCATCGAGAGTTTTGTTGACGCCGTCTTTGGTGTGAATGTCGTAGCCCGCCGCCAACGCGTGACAGGTATCGAAGCAAACGCCGACGCGTTTTTTGTCGCGCACGCCGTTCAACATACTGGCGATGTCGGCAAAACGTCCGCCCAAGCGGCGGCCGCCGCCGGCCATGTTCTCGATCAGCACCATCGCTTTGCCCGGGACCTCGTCGAGCGCTTCGTTGAACGCCGCGACGAGCTTATCCACGCCCGTTTTTACGTCGCTTTCAGGCGAAAAGGCGCCGGGGTGTATGACCAAATATTCCGCGCCCAATTTTTCACAGCGCGTCAGGTCGGCCTTTAAGGAATCGAGGGATTTCTTGTAGAGCTCGGCGTTGGAGGTGCACAGGTTGGGCAAGTACGGGGAATGCACAATGACGGGATAAATTCCGCTCTTCTCGCGCTCGCGCCGAAAATCGGCGAACTCCTGGTCGGTGTAAACCCGCGTTTTCCACCCGCGCGGACTTTGGGTGAACATCTGGAACGTCGTGCAGCCCAAATCGCGCGCCTCAATCAGCGCGCCAACGAAGCCTTTGCGGACGGAGCAGTGGACTCCAGTCCGCATTATTTCTTACGGGCTTTGGCCTCCGCGAGTTTTTCGTCGATCAGAGGGATCAGGTCGTCGAATTTGGAGAAACCGCGGCGCAAACGGCCGTTGATGAAGATGGTCGGGGTCGAAGACACGCCGATATCGGAGCCTTCCTGCTTGTCGGCGCGCACTTTGTTCAACGGCTCGATCGACGTCATGCATTGGTTGAACTTGGTTTTATTCAGCTTAAGCTGCGTGGCGAGCTCGGCGTTTTTCTGGTCAAAGTTGGCCTTGTTCACGCTCTGCTGGTTCACGAAATAATAGTCGGCGACTTTCCAGAACGCCTCGCCGCCCAATTGCTGGGCCGCGCATTCCGCCGCGACATGCGCCGGTTCCGCCCAATTGTGCATCGGCAAAGGGAAATGTTTGAACACGACGCGCACCTGGTCTTTGGTGTATTTTTTATAAAGATCTTGGCTCAAGCCGCTATGCGCGCGGCTGCAATACGGGCACTGCAGGTCCGTGTATTCAACAATCGTCACGGGCGCGCTTTTCGATCCCTTGGTCCAAGCGTTCTTGAAATTAATTTTTTCCATCTTCGCCTGGTCCGGATCGATGGTCAGGTCGTTCAAATTGCCCCAAAAGTATTTCTTTTCGTCCGGCGTCATATAGACCACATAGCTGCTGCCGCCGATTTCGACTGGCACGGAAAGGAGAGCGGCAAAATCCGATTGAGTGGCTTCGCCGACATTCATCGGCGTGCGGCCGTCCAGCCCCAGCATGCTGCGTAAATGTTTTTCGAGACGGGGTTTGTCGATGGCAAAACTTTGTCCGGCAAGCATTAACATTCCAACGGCCAAGATGAACTTTTTCACTGGGATCTCCTTTTCGGGCGTGTGATAAAAAAATTGTAACTTATCTTTATGTCCATGCCCATCGTGCGCGCAGGCGGCCTGACCAAACTCTTCGGCACACATAAAGCGGTGGACGACGTGAGCTTCGAAGTCTGGCCCGGTGAAATCGTTGGTTTTCTAGGCCCAAACGGCGCCGGCAAGACCACCACCATACGCATGCTGCTGGACATTCTTCGCCCCAACGCCGGTCACCTCGAGATCTTCGGCGAAACCTACGCTCATTCCCGCAAAAACATACTGCAGCAGATGAACGCTTCCAGCGGCTCGCTCACCCTCCCCGGAAAGCTCTCGGTTATCGATAACCTGCATATTTTTGCCGATCTGTATGGGCTGGATAGCCCCGACAAGCGCATCGAGGAGCTTCTTTATAAGTTCGACCTGGTTAAATACCGCCATCGCCAGCTCTACTCACTCTCCACCGGCCAGCAAGTCCGGGTTTCACTGGCCAAAGCCTTTATAAATAAGCCGCGGCTGCTCCTCCTCGATGAGCCCACGGCCAGCCTCGACCCGGACGTGGCCGACCGGGTGCGCAATTTTCTCATGGACGCGGTGCGCGAAGAGAACACCACCGTTTTTCTCACCTCGCACAACATGCTGGAAGTGGAAAAGGTGTGCAGCCGCGTGCTCTTCATCAATTTGGGCCGCATTCAGGCCGAGGGAACGCCGCGGGAGCTGGCCCAGCGCGTGCGCGTGTGGCGGCTAACCGTGACCACGACCACGCCCGGGAGTGAAGAAAAAACGATGGTTGTGGAAATGGACCGCGACGAAGTGGGCGGCTACATTAATAAGCTCGTCCGCAACGGCCACACCATCAAAGCCATGTCGATCCATGAACCCACGCTCGAAGATTTCTTCGTTCAGTCGGCGCGCTCGGGCGGCGCGGGTGCGGACAAACCATGATCGCCAAACCGCTGCAGCGCATCCGTGGCGTGTTCCGCCGGCATTTCTACCTCTGGATAAAAAATCCCGAATACTTTTTCGACACCTTCTGGCAGCCGATCGTGGACGTTCTGATTTGGGGTTTCTTTTCTTTTTATTTGGGCAAGGCCAGCACAGAAATGAACAAGCTGGTTTCGTTTTTTCTCGGCGCGGTGGTTTTGTGGACGGTCCTGCGCCGCGCCCAGCACGAAATCACCTTCACCTTCATGGAAGAGGCCTGGAGCCGCAACCTGCAGAATATTTTGATGACGCCGGTGAGCATGTTTGAGTACTTCACCGCCTCGATCGGCTTCGGCTTGGCCAAATTGGTCGTCGAATTGGCGCTGATGGGCAGTTTGGTGGCGCTGTTGTTTGATTTTAATTTTCTAAAGATCGGCGCGGCATTGCTGCCCTTCTGTTTGAGCCTTCTATTGACCGGCTGGGCAATTGGGCTCGTGGTGAACGCGGTGATTATCTACTTCGGGCGCGGAATGGTGGCGCTCTCCTGGATCATCGCCTTTGTCTTGCAGCCGTTTGCCTGCGTGTTTTATCCGCTGTCCGCGCTGCCGCCGTGGGCGCAGCCGGTCGCCATGGCGCTGCCGCCGACGTGGGTGTTTGAGGGCATGCGCGCGGTGCTGGAAGGCAAGGGGCTCTTACTGCGGCCGCTCTTTTACTCGTTCGCTTTAAACGGCGTTTTTTTGGCGCTGGGTTTCTTTATTTTCGCCGCGGTCATGCGCGTCGCGCTCGATCGCGGCCTTTTAACCAAGCTCGAGTGGTAGTACGTCTGAAAATCAGCCCATGTATCGATGCCGTGTTCCCGCTGAAGTTTCTGCAGTAAATTCTTAAGCACGTACACCGTCGCTTCGGCATCGCCGAGCGCGCGGTGGCGGTTTTCAATCTCGATCAAAAGATATTGGCACAGCGGCCCCAGGCTGCGTGACGGCAACTCCGGCAAGAGACGCCGCGCCAACTTAACGGTACAAACAGTTGGGCCCGCAAACTCTTCGCCCGTCCGCAAAAATTCATGCCGCAGGAAACCGTGGTCGAACGGCGCGTTGTGCGCGGTAAAAACCCCACGGCCCAAAATTCCCTTGACCATCGGCGCGATGTCTTCAAAACGCGGCGCGTGGCGCACCATCTCATCATTGATGCCCGTGAGCATCGTGATCCAGGACGGGATGGGATGGCCTGGGTTCACCAGCGTGTGGAATCTTTCATAAATGATGCCGTCGCGATAGCGCACCACCGCGATATCAATAATGCGGTTGCTGGCGGCACGGCCGCCCGTGGTTTCCGTATCCACAACGCAAAAGTCAACTTCGCTAAGCTTCACGATAAATCCGGTGGATCTGATTTTTAAGGTCCGCGACCGACGGTTGGCCGGGCGCCGCGGAACGACCGAGATGGCCATAGGCAAACACCGACCCCATGCTGTAGCCCATGAACCGCGACGGCAGGCCGGCCGCGCCCATGCCAATCAGCACCCGGCACGGATGGTCCAGCTTTAATCCCCAGTCCAAAAATTTTTCCAACTCCACGTCCGTCTTCGGCATCACCGCCGCTTTAAAAACATCGCCGCGCAAGCGCTGCGACCGCTTGGCCAGGGTTTGGAGCCGTTTCTCGGTGCCGATGCCGTGGAAATCGTGGGCGGAATGCATCACGTCGACGTTGAACGCGCGGGCCAAAGGCGTCAGCGCCTTAATCAGCGGCTCATGACGCAGTTCGACGTCGATCATGTCGGACAGCGGAATTAAAAACTGGAACAGCCCGCGGCGATCCGCCTCGCTTAAATCGTGATACGCGGCTTTCCCCCCATTTTCCCGGGGACTGCGTATCGTCAGCAAGACGGGCAATTTCGTTTTGGCGCGGATTTCCTGGAATGCGCGCACGGGCAAGGTGTCCAAACGGATTTCGACGAGGTCAGGCTTGGTCCTGCGGGCGAGTTGAATTTGTTCGTTAACGGAATGCGGACCGGCAATGGTGCCGACGATCAACGGCCGGTGGCGTAAAATTTTTTCGTGGGTTTTAAGAAATGTGGGTCGCCGCATGCGGCGAAGTTTATCAGGTTTTTAAGAAGCGCGGGTTTTGGTCCAACAGAAGGAGGGGCGAGACGAGGAATCGGTGCTGTGTTTCAACTTCCAGGTGCGTTTATGGTGTCCCATATGCAGGGTCACGCTGCGCGGGGAGGAGGCGCTTGTTCTTTTCTCCTGCTTCGGGGCCCATTGAAAAAGGCCTTTAATAACATCGAAATCGAGCCGAGACACCATGGTCTTCCTCCCACAACGTTGTGTTCGAATGCCTGACGACTCTATCGCCGCCAGATTAAGATTCGCTTAAGATCCGGTTAATTCTTCCTTAAGCCTGGCTGCCCGCCAGAAGGGCGAAGCCGATCATCTCATTGAGCTTGAACATGTAGCTGCTGGCCGCCGCAAACCCGTTTTTCAGGTACTGCAGGACAATCCGGTCCCTAAACGCCCGGTCCGTCTCGCTGAGGCTATAGAGCGCGTCCACAAGACTTGTCGGCAAGTAGGAGGCGTCGTCAAACAGCAGGTTCACCTGCCGCGGCGTCGTGCCATTGGCCAGCGTGGCTAGCTCTTTGACATCGCGAATATCGTTGATATTCAAGAACGTTAGACCGCTGAATTCCGCGTTCAGCGTGCGACGATACTGAGCGTATGCCTCCGGTGCGAGCAGAACTTTGTTTTCCATGTTGCGGCTGCCCGCGTTGCTGTAGAAACCGTCCAGCTTGGTACGAATCTCGTCCAAGTTGATCGTGCCCGGGATAATAAGGTTCATGTCGTTTTCCTGGAACTGCTCCGCGGTACGCACGGTCGGCGCGTATTTATCGGTGCTCAGCGCCAAGAAAATTTCAAACAGAGCGGCGCGGCGCTCAGTCGGAGTGCGTTTCAAACGGCCCAAATCGCGCACGCCCAGCTTTTCGATGGGCGCGAGCAATTCCGCGAGCGAGGCATCGGCTTCGGCGCGCTCCGCATCGTTGCGCGCGGAAGAAACGCCGCCAAGATTGTGTTTCAAGCGCATGGCCGTGCCGGTCACGTCGCGCTGCTGATTGAGGTAGCCTTTCACGGCCCAGCGCCCGACATAAAACAGCGCCGCGGCGGTGCTGCCGATCATTAACGCCGTTAATCCGTAGAACGAAATCGCCAGCCAATCGATATTCGTGTTGCCCAGCAAGAAAATCGGGGCGATAGCCGCGGCCGGCAAAATGTCGCGCAGGGCCCAACGCGTGTTTTTGCGCAATTCCGACGCCGGCTTCACCGTGGCTTCTAAGAAGCCGAACAAATAATACGCCTGGCCGACCAACGCGTCTTGATTGGTGGTGAGCTGGTTTTCCGCTTCCGTCAATTTGTCCTGAACGCCTTTGATCAGCGTGCGGTCGGCGGCCACCGCGAGATCGACACGCAAACCGTCAATCGTGCGCTCCAAACTGTGGATGGAATTGGCGATGCTTTTCATTTCCAACTCAAGCAATGTCAGCGATTGGTTAAATTCTTCCTGTTTTTGAAGCTCAGGCGAATTGGCCACCAAATGGCGCACATAGTTGATTAGATGGTTGTTGTCCGGATCGGCCGTGTGAAAAAGAATGCTCCAGCGTCCCAAACGGCCCATGCGAATAATTTGATGGAACCCTTCAATCAAATTGAGAATACCCGTGTCATGCCCGTGCGGACCTTCATGGCGGTACAACGGCTGATGACGGGCCTTGCCGTCGAAATATGTCCATGTGAACGGCTCGCCGTTGCGCGCGTCTCTTAACCATTCGCGCAGTTTCCATTGACGGTCGTGCAGATTGCGCGCCAAACGGGCGCCCAAGTTGTACATGTCCTCTTCGTGGTCGTGACGGCGCACCAAATTCGACATAAACGCCAGCATGTCCATCGCCGTGCGTTCAACGCTCACCTGCGGCGTCGTCGCAATCGCGTTGCGCATCATCATCGGATAAATTTCAGGGTGCCCTTCTTTGCCCAGCGGCGTTTTGCCGTGGCGTACGTTGCTCAACTTAATAATAGTGTCCAACAGGCCGCGTGACGTCGGGCCCGTGTATTTGCCGTTGTTGTCGACGTTCGGACCGTTCGACGGAATTTCAAAACCGTTGCCGGCCAAATAAGCAAAATCTTTGCGGCCTTTGTCGCTGTGGTCTTTGCTGAGAGCGTCAACCAAGACATCCAGGCGTTCCTCGTGCGCGAAATAGACGGATTCGTCGATCGCGCCTTCTTCACCGACCGCCAGAACGATACTGCCGTTCATTTGGTCTTTTTGGAAGCCCGTGGCCGCGGCCTCTTTTCCTTTGTCGGCCATCATCACGGTCGCGTCGGCGCCCTGAACCAAAATGGGCGCGTCGTAGATGTTGTAGTTCGGGAAGAACAGCACGCGGTCGCGCACTTTCTGCAATAGTTCCTCGTCGGCCGCCAGACGCTTCAGCGTCGTTGAAATCATTTCGTATTTGCTCACGTCGCCCTGCGACAACAGCATCATCTTGTCGTGATTGACGAGCTGATCGGCCGGTGCGTAAACGAGCCACGCCAAGAAATTCACCTGGCGCTTGCTCCAATCGTCTTCCTGGTGAACGCGGCCGCCCAAAAGCAGCATGGTCTCGGAGGCGATGAATTCATCCAGCTTGGCCGAGTCGGTCAAAATTTCGTTAATCAAATCGAAGCGTTTGTAGCCGGTGATGCGGCGCATAAAACGCACGACCGTCAGGCCGGCGACGCGTTCTTTCCAACCGTCGTCTTTGCCCAGCATGTCTTTGACAAAGTTCAGAAGGATTTCTTTTTTCGCCTGTTTGGCGGCAATAAGCTCGTCGTCACTCATTTTATCGGCGTTGGCGAATTCCGGGGCCTGCCAGCGTGCCGGAAGAACGCCGTTGGTGATATGACTCACCAAGTTGGCGACGTCACGAAGGACCGGCATGTACTGCATGACCTTTTTGTGTTCCCGCGAAACCGCGTACGCGTCGTCCGAGGCGATAATAAGCACTTTCGTCATGTCGACGGTGGCCTGGCCGCCTTCTTCCAAAGGCGTTTCCGGCGGAACGACATAATATTCCCCGTCGCCGCCCTGCGTTACTTTCGACGGAAAGCGCAGGTAATACATCGGACGAAGCAAAAGCTCTTGAACGCGCTTCAGCGAAAGATGCGGATGCGCATAAGGAACCGGTGTGTGATCGTTGTAGATACGGATCGTGTTATGGAAAAACGGATCGTTCTGCAATTCGTCGCTGAACAAGCGCGCGTTGGCATAAACCGTCGGCGTTTCGCTCTGGATCATAATGTCCGGCTGAATATTGAATTCCTTGGCCAGGTACAGCGAGCCGCGGGCCAGCGTCCAATTCTGCTGCGTGCGTTCTTCCGACTCTTCTTTTTTCTCGTACGCGACCGTGAATATCTCCGGCGCGTCCAAATAATAAATAACCGAGTTTTTATAGATCGATTGCCACACCTTCACGTGCACGACATTGCCGTTGTAAAGTTTCACGTGCAGCGTGTGCTTGGTGTCTTCCAAAACGGAGCGGAGATATTTGCCGGAATCCAAACGCTCGATCGTGAACTGGCCGTCTTTAACGCGCTGGAAATAAACCTGGTTGTACAACGGCGCCACCGCGTACACTTTCGCGCCCAAATCAGCGAGCTTCATGAAACGTTCGGACAAAAGCGGCCCGATGCCGCCAATCGATTCCCCCATCGCCACGCGCTGCATGATTTCGTGCCATGAAACGTTGTCTGAATTTTGGAATTCCGCGGATTTTGCTTCGAGCTTCTTGAACAAGTCCGGCGTCAGCGACATTTCCATCGCCACTTCAAAAATATTTTTGCCATCCAAGTTGGGATAATGCTTCTGCACTTCCGTGACGGCCGAATCGGTCGAGGCCGGCGCGGACACGTACACCATGCCGAGCGCCATCAGCGCCATGCCCGCGATGCCCAGGAACTGCAGCGGATAGCCCCATGGATTGCCCTGCTGGACCATCGACGCGCCGAACAACGCAAAGCCGATGGACAAATTGCTTTGCACGCCCGAAGACTGTTTCAACATGTCGCGCAGTTGCTGAATGCGCTTTTGAACGGCGGACTTCACGCGCGGCAGCGAATCTTCGCGTTCCAATGGCGGGTTTTGAAACAAAACTTCCTCAGCGACGGTATCGACTCCGGCCACCGTTTTAACGGTGCGCGGATTTTCGACAATTTTTCGCGAATCTTTGTGTTCGTAGCCGATCAGCTGAGCGAGCACGGGCGTACGCCATACATAGGCGCCTCGCGCGCCAAAGCGCTCACCCATGCCGTGATCGGTTTTTACCGAGGTCTTATTGGTAATGAACGACCATATGATGCCGAGCGTTGCCTTTCCAAGCCCATAGAATTCATGGAAAGGGATATGCCCCCAGAAATAAAGATTAAGCATTCCGTTGCGCTGCGCGATTTTTTCCGGGCCAAATTTATTTTCGATCTCCGCGACGCTGCCGCGTTTGGCATGAGTGGTATTGTCCGCGTACCAATAATTAATGAGCGCAAACGCTTCGTAGACGTCAAAAATCCACGCCGCTTCCCGGACGTCGCGCGCAATGCGCGTTAAGCCTTCATCCCAACCCCGCTTGCGGCCGTTGCTTCCGACGCCAACGTATTTGACGCCTTTATACGTAAATGAAAAGTGGCCCGTTGGATCGACCGGCAAGTAGGCATGAAAACCGACGTCTTGATATTGATCGCGCACGTAAAGGTTGAAGTTTTTATCGTAAAAGTCGGTCAAACGGCGCATCATCGGATGAAGCAAATAATTGGCGGGCGTTACAATTTCCTCGTCCTCATCGCCCATGGCGTTCAGCTCCTTCAGGACGGACGTGCCCCACTTATCATGGAACAGCCAATCTTTGGCCCACCATTCCGGAGAGGAATAATTTTGGGAGTTGATGGCCTCGAATACACGCCACCACCAATCGCCGGCCTTAACACGCTGTTCGATTTCGGAACGAAGTTCCGGAATAATGAGGCCCTCCATCATGTCGATGGCTTCAGACCAAGCCACATTTGAAGGAAGAGTTTCGTCGAATCCGGCTTGTTCTTGAATGACGCTGTATTCGGCCTTAAATTCTTTTAATAGGTCTTTCCACCACACCAATGACACTTCGCCGACGGCCCGCGTGCCGGTTTGAATCCGGGTATCATTTCCATTGTCACCGCGCAGTTTGTTCCAGAGCTTGACCTGTTTGGCGTCCAAACCGGACGAAACACGCGCATAAAGCCCGGTGGCAGGATTTTGCTTGCCGTCAACAATTTCGCCGTTAACGAGCACATCCACGGTTTTTCCCCAATAATTTTTCTGACGCGCCTGCTGATAGGACGTGAACTCCGCCCACTTTTTTGCCCACCATGCGGGCTGCAAACCGCCGCTGTTCGTCTGCTGGATCGCCAAATCTTTCACGTTGCCAAAATGGGCGTCGAATTCGTCGATGTATCCATAGAAGTTGAACGTTTCGTACCACGGCAAATGGAGCCCTTTAAGATTCATGTAGGCCCATAAATCGTGGTTGCCCATGACGAAGTCGGACAAGCCGAAATTTATCAGCTCTTCCGAATGTTCGAACACCTGCAAACCGTTGGGGCCGCGGTCCAGCAAATCGCCCAAGTTATGGAAAAAAATTTCCCCCTTAAAATCATTGAGGCTTTTACCAATGGCGTTCAGTTGGCGCTCATACGGCACATCCGGGGAAAAATTAAAATGCGTGGAAATACTTTTGCCCGCGGGCGTGCGGCGCAGCGCGTCCAAAACAAGCGCGTCAAATTTATCGATCGTACCGTGCTGATCGGAAATATAAACAATGCTCTCGAACGTACCGCTGCCGGGCGTTTCGTCTTCTTTCTTCAATTCCTCATCAAGCTTCTCCAGCGTCGCCAATTCGTCGGCGTGCTGCTCAGGCGTCTGCGAATAACGAACCATCGCAAGCGCGCCCGCGCCCATGCTCAAATAACTCAGGACTTTCGGTGAGATCGAAATGAGATCGGTATAAAGAGCGCCACCGGTGGCCATAATGGCGGCCACAATCCATAAGCGCATATGGCGCGTGCGAAACCAGCGGGTTTCCTTGTTGGCTATCCGCCGGACGGCGGTAACGGGGCTCAAAAGAGCGCGTTGCCACAGGCGCGGCTGCTTGCCGGCATAAAATTTAAGCGTCTCACCGCCGCGCTGCAACGTGACCGGACCTTGGTGGTCCGGGCGAACGCTGGCAATCATGGCCTGTTTGGTGATGGCCGCTTCCGGGACGAAACGATTTGGGTTGTCGGCCAAAAACAGCTGGCGGCCGGACAAAATCAGTTCGAGCGGGGTTTTTTCGCGGTCGAAAACGGAAAGATAAGCGCTGCCCTGGGCGGTATCGACGTTGTTGATTTTGGGGACGGCGGTGATATAAGAAATATTTTTTTGCTTCAAAAGCCGGGTGATGCCCGCCGTGTGGAAACCGCCAGCGACCAAAACCATCGTGGATGTTTTGGATTTGTTCGCCGAGGCCAAAAGATTGTCCACCATCGCCTCGTTGCGAGCGTCGGCCAGTTCGTAAAAGCGTTGGAACGCCCTCTCCCCGAGACCCTCTCCCACCGGGAGAGGGGTTGGGGAGAGGGTTTTATATTCCGACCATTCTTCCGGAACCAACGCGAAATCGGCCAGCTTCTCGGACAAGAACAAGCGGCGGTCCTGTTGAACCAGCGCTCGCTCGGCGGAGTTTTTGACCAGAGCGGCAAAGGTTTTCTCTTCCATGCGGCGCGTTTCGGCGAAAAGCGTTTCGGGTTTGATTTCGCCCGATAAAATCACGTAGCGGACATAATCGTTGAAGGCCGGCGTTTTATTTAAGTCGACCCCATGGCGTTCGCAAATGGTTTTAAAGAATCCGTAGTACGACGCGTGGCTCTCTTCGCCGTTCTGCACCTGCAGGCTGCGCGCGAGCAGCGTATCGAGCTCGCTCTTATTCAGCTTGGACGTTAATTTTTCCAGGACATGGGCACGCTCCGCTTCCACGCGGCGCTGGTCCATTTCTTTCTCAAGGCGCGAGGCTTCAAGGAAAATTTCCACTTGCAGCGAATGGCTGCCCTTGGCCAAAAGCGGCAGATAATCCGCCAGAGACCCTTCATTGGAGCGATATTGCTGAACGCGGGCATCAAATGCCTTAAGCAGTGGGTTGTAGATGGATTCTTTTTTGCGGGCGATTTCTTTGCGGCGGGCTTTAAGCGATTTCAGAACGGAAGCCTGGTCTTTGTGCGCGGCCTTGTAAGCGGCGACGTTTTGCGCGTGCAGCGCGGCATCATCGACGCCGTAAAAATCGAGGGGCGCATTCTTTTTCTCGGCATGCGTGGTCAGCGCGGCGTACATGGGGCCGGACAAGTCCCCACTGGCGAAGAACGACTCGGCGACGGCGTCGCTTATTTCTCTCTCGCCGCCGGCGTGATACGCGGCGACGCCCAAATCACCATTGGTGCCTTCCAAACCGACGGCGACGGTTTTACCGCCGGCCGCCGACATTTTCTTCAAGACCTGCGCGAGATGGTTTTGCGCGTCGGCGTTCTGGTGGACGTCCTGGAGGAAGAGAACGCGGCCGTTGGGCGAGGACGCCTCATGGCGCTCCGCTAAGCGGACGTGCGAAAAAATCGTGGCCGGCAAATTCGCAATGTGTTGAACTTTTTTGGGGGCAGAAACAGCGGGAACGGTTTTAAGAGGAGCGGGCGGGAACGCCGGAAGCGTGAGAGATGCCAGTTGCACCTGATTTTTTCGCTCTTGCCAGAGGCTTGTTTCCGGCTGGTAAGCGAACAAAACGTTGGTGAACGCAAAAACGACGACTAAAAATCCGGCGATGCGGCGCTGCATCAGTATCCCCCTGGGTTTTTTGATACTGACAGGATACGACCGAGGTCTTAAATTGCCCTTAAGAAGTTGTAACGGGGATGTAAATTATGGCTGGAGAAATCGCGTCTATTCGAAGAAAAACTCGAGGTTCACTTTGGTGACGAAAACGTCTTGCGGAGCGGCGTTGGCGAGGTTGGTCTGGAAGAAAATATAGTCGGGCGAAATCGTCGGGAAATAGCCGTCCGGCCCTTGCGCGGAATGGGCGGTACGGCTGGAATTGACGCCCTTGGCGACGCGCGAATAATCGTTCCCATCAACGAACGCGGTGCCGGTGTACGGGACGTTGTCGCAGCCGAATAAATCCACCGCCGGCGTGCCTTTATCGAGCATGTAGAACCACTGGAACGCGTTCGGATCCGACGGACAGCCGCGCAGGCCCGTGTTGTTCGGTTCCATCGGCGCGGGAAGGTCCGTCACCAATTCCTTGATGCTCCAGGCCATCGGCAGTTTTTCAGACGACGTCGCGCCGCCGGTCACAAGAACCAACCCGGCGGGGTCGGAATCACTATTCGTGAGATTGCCTGGCGTCGGGTCCACATACGTCGGCGTCTGAATCGCGACGTTCTTGTTGTCGGTATAAATTTGAATGCCCCACGCGGAAATATCATTGGGCTGATATGCCAGCTCCACATATTGATTGCCGCGCACCCAGCCGGAATTGGGCACGGTCGCGTTCCACGTCACTTCCTCCGCCGGCGCGTTGTTGGACACGTTGCGCACGTTGGCCGCGTACACGGGGAACGGTTGCATGGGATTGAAACCGGACTTCGCGAACAAATACCACGCGGCAGCGCTGACCGCAGGGTGCAGTGAATCCATGATAAATCCGTACCCCGTGCCGGCGTTGGTCGCGTACGGCAGGCCCTGGCCGGTCGCCGAGGTGTCAACGATCGCTTTTTCCATTTCGTTTGCGAACTGGTCGGCCATGGTCGCATTCGACATGACACGATAGGCCACCGACATTTGCCCCGTTCCTTCAAGCCACACGGCGTCTTTGTCCGGCGCAAAATTCGGCTGGCCGGAGAAATCAAATCCATCGATAATGTTGCCCGTCAAATCGGCGGCCTTCTGCGTGCGGAACTCCGTCTCAGCGCGTGAGAGCAGGCCGTTGATGGCCGCCGGTGTTAAAACGGAATGGGTCGACTGCGCTATCGCAAGGACCCCCCATGAATAAGCGTCCAACGCCTTGTCAGGGTTAATGCCACGGCCGGGTTCAACACCCAAGTTAAAACGTCCCTGGGCGGCATTCCAGACCTGCGATCCCAACCAATCAAGAACGCGGTTGGCGGCGGTGCGGAAAACAATATTGTTGCGCAGCTGCGCATACGCTTTAAAGGCGGCGTAACAATCCAAATTGAATTCGGTGGCCTTGATGCCGGGGTTGGTGCCGTTGCCAGGACCGGGCGTGCCGAATTTAACGCCGCCGTCGGGATCCTGGAAGCTGCGCAGCCAAGCGGCCAATTGATCGATCATGGCGTCGTTGGTTGTCGAGCCGCTGACAACACGATGGTGAATGAGGGCCAAAAGCATCCAGGCGTTCGGGCCGACCAAGCGGTCTTGATCAATGATCGCGCCGGTATCGACGTTGTATTCGTCGCGGAAGCCATTCGAGGCCTGATTTAAATTCCGGTAGAACGTGAAGATCGCGTTGGCTTTGGTGAAATCGCGGCGATACGTGAACGCCATCGCGGCCAGCGCCTGATCGTAGGTGACGGCCTGCGGCAAGGTTTCAAACGAGCGCACAAGCCCGCTCGGCCGCTGTTTCTCGACCAAGCCCTGATAAACCTTGTCCGTGCCGGCGGCGACGGTCGTGAGCCATTTCACATTGTCGACGTCGAACGTGGCGTTGGTGGCCTGGCCGCTCGCGGACGATAACGCACCGATCGCGAAGAACGTTTTGATCTGGTCAAAATTAAGAAGATTCGCGCCGGAGGTACGAGCCTTAAAGTCGGCGAGCGGAATAATGACTTCCTGCCATGTGCCATCGCGCGGAATACCCAGCTCGCTCAAGCGGAATTTGGCCGTGTTGGCGTCCGGTAAAATATTTTCGGAACGCACCGACACTTCCAAGTCGTGCGTGGTGCGCACGTTAAAGCGGAGATAGCCGGTTTCGTAGGCGCGCATGAAGCGGCTGAAATTGGCCTGTTCGACGAACCAGACCGCAAACGCGTCGTTGCCCGCCGCAGAGTTACGCAGCGTGAAGGTGGCCTGCATGAATTTCGCCCCTTCGATCGCGCCCGCCGTGGGCTCATCCAACGTGATGGCTGAACCAAAACCAGCGGGGCCCGCGGAAACACCGACATCGCCTCCGGCGCCGGCATCAGAGTACACGTTGTACGACTGATTAAAGGAAATAGGCTGGACTGTCACGTTTGACGCGGCGACCGGCAGCGCGCCGAACGTGGCGCGCACCTGGCCGCTGGCATTGGAGCCGGCCGCGGTCAAAAGAACGTTCGGGCCCGACGTTGCGGAAAGGGTGCCGATGCCTCCCGTAATGGACCACGCGGGGCTCACATCGATGGGATTATTGGCCGCGTCGCGTCCGACGGCGTAGAAAATGCGTTTGGACGACGGCGGCATCGTTACCGCCGACGGCTGAACCGTCAGCGACGTCATGGGACCGGGCAGCGTCGTGTCCCAGCGGACGTTGTCCACCCAGAACGACTGTGAACCGCCACTGGAGCCTTCCACGTAGATGCCGAAGAAAATTTTGGTGCGCGAAATATCGGCGAACGGCCGAGATTTCGCGAGGTCCGCAATCGGGATCGTCACCGCGCGCCACGTGTTGTCGAACGTCGTGTAATTGCGCAACAGCACTTTCGAGGTTTCCTTGCCCGCCGGAACGTTGCCGGAGCGAATGCCCAAATTGGTGACGTTCTGCAGGGCCGCGGGAGCCTTAAACCAGAAGCGGATCGAGCCGTCGTAATAAGTGGTCATGTCTTTAACAAAGGCATCGGTGGTCGTTTCCAAACCCCATTGCACCGTCCAGCCGGAGAAGCCGGCCGCCGGCTGATTGACGACCGCCTTAATGCTCTTGGAGCCTTCGGGGGCGTTGGCAAAATCATCCGACAGAACAATGGCCTGGGCGCCGCCGCCTTGGAACGTCTGCAGTTTCGAATCGGTGTCCAGAACCAAGCCCGCAACGGTTTCGCTAACAATGCCGAACGTAGCGTTTGACACCGCAACATGCGTGAAATTGGCCGAGCCGCTGATCGCACCATCGGTCGCAGTCACGGTGCCGTTGCCGCTGGCGCCCTTGGTTAAAAGCGCCGACGACGCTTTGGCCGCGGGAATCGTACCGCCGCCGGTCGCGCTCCATGACGGATAAATTAAAACCAATTCATTGGCCGCGTCGCGGCCTTCGGAGGTGTAAAGAACATGCTTGCCGGCCGAGGCCGTCGCGTTCGACGGGAACACGTTGATCGCGGTGACGGGTTTTGTCCAGCGCACGTGGTCCACAAAGAAAACAACGGGATAAACGCCTCCGCCTTGATGGGAAATTTGAAAGGGAACACGGATCTGGGCGAAATTGAGAGTTCCAAACGCGCTAAACGGAATGACTTGCTCCACCCATTGATTGCCCGTGCTGTTCACGTTCACACTCTTGGAGATATTCAACCCATAGATGATTTCCAGTTTCAATGTCCGATCGCTCTTCAACCAAAAACGCAGCGCCCCGCTTTCATACCCCGAGTAATCACGGGGCGTATTGCCGGTGCCCACATCTGCCTTATTGAAAATACCAACGCCGCCAAAGCCCGTGTTATTAACTTGAACGCGAAAACTGGTTTTGCCCTCTGGAGCCGTGGCATCCGCAAATTTGGCATCGCCATTGATTGAGCTGGCAGAAAACATACTGATGTCCATAACAAACGATCCGGGCGGATTGCCTGAATACAATCCGCCATCGGAATAAATTTCCTTGGTCGCTTCGGCGAACACCGCCGAAACGCCGAACATCATAAGAGCAATGAAGGCTGTTAACTTTTTCATTATTTGGCCACCGCCACGGCGCCGCTGATGCGCTTGCCGCCGTCGGAGTATTGGTAAATATACACACCGCTTTCAACGATGTCACCCGAATCGTCGCGGCCGTCCCATGTGGTCGTGCCAACACCGGAAAGCGAGCGAATGCGGCGGCCCGTGATATCAAAAATCTCCACTTGAATGTTCGACGCCGCGTCGAAGAACGTAAAGATCAGGGTGTCATTGGCGCCGTCGCCGTTCGGCGTGATCACCTTCTGGCTCGGCCGCGCGTCGTCGGGTGAGGCCGCCGCGGACGGCAGAATCGCGAATAGCTTCATGCCGTTGGCGATGCGGAAGGACAACGTGTTCAAATTGGCATTGCGCCGCGCGGCGAGCGGACGCCAGCGGCTGCCGTCCCACCAGGCGACGGCGACAACGGACTCCGAAATTTGCGTGCCGTCGATGATTCCATCCTGGCCGTTCGGAAAGGTGAAGTCCGGGTACAACAGCGTCAGCATCAGCGTACCATTGAAGGGAAGGTCGGAGTTGAATTGATACAGCGCCAGCGGCCCATTTGCTGAAGCCGACTGAGGCGCGAACGGACTGTTCAGCGGCACTTCGGTGAAGGTCACCTGCGACGGCGTGCCAAACGCGCCTTCCGGCACATCCACCGCGCTTAAGCCGTCGTTCGGATTGCCGTCGGGAATGGTCAAACGCCCGCCGTCACTGTCGAAAACTTGAGCGGCCTGTGATTCAAGTCCCACGATCGCCCACACGTTCGCCGGGTCCAGCGCCGCGCCCACGGGGAAATGGGTCGTTTTCACCACGACACGCGGATCGCCGGTAAAGCGCTCGGCTTTCAATTGGTATTCAATGGACCCATCATTAATATCCGCGGGGTTAATTTCAAACGCAAAAGGAAGCGGATCCGGGCCTTCGACAAACGGCGGCTCGACCACTGCTGAGTACGTGCCGTCCGGATAAGCGACGCGGTAACGCAGGCTGACGCGAATAACGTCGCGATCGGGCGGCACGATAACCGGGTCGTCTTCGGGAGTGATTCGAGCGGCGAATTCCGGTGAAACGCGCGGGCGCAGGCCCGCTTCGCCCTGAATGATCGCTTCCTGCGTCAGCGGTGAAATTCCCTGCAGAGACGTGTGGCGGATTTCCACAGGCAGCGCCGAAAAACTATCGATCACCACGCGGGCCGTGAACGACTCGGCCTGCATGGACGTAAACGGGCGCGCCGTCGGCGCGATGAGCATGGCCGAGAGCAAGAGCGTCGTTATTTTGATTAAACGCTGTTTCACCATTCCCCTATTTGGCTATGACCTTCTTTTCTTTGGTCACGGTAAATTTTTTAACGGTGCGCGGGATCGGCGCGCCGCGATCGACGTCTTCAACCGTAATGGTCGCCGTGTAATCCCCGGGCTGTAACGTAAATTTTTCAATTGTGCCGATAAAAGCTTTGTCTTGCCCCGGCTGAACGGGACTTGAGCGCCGCACAGTCACGTTCGCCACAGCCTGTTCTTTTGAATCCGTGATTTCGATCGTTCCTTCCGGCCGCAGATGGAAATTTCCACGATTGCGCAGAAGAAACCCGGCCGATAGAACATTGCCGGTCGAGAGATCCACCATCACGGCTTTGATCTCAGCGGACGGTTTAAGCGTCCCCTGAATACCGACATAGACCGCCAAGCTGAAAAGCTTGGTCACAAATTTTTCCGATTCGCTCTCCATTTGAAACGACACCATGCCCACCAATTCGCCGGTGGCCTGTTTATGCGCCTTGGCCTCAAACGGCACTTCCTTGGTTTCCCCGGGCTTGAGCACAAAAATATCG
>CAZCJA010000003.1:29207-61869 GCA_964499015.1 uncultured Elusimicrobia bacterium | reverse complement strand
GCGCGCGTCCTCCGCCGATAAAACATCGCCGTTGCCGATCACGGGAATTTTCACGGCCGCCTTCACTTTGCCGATCGCCGCCCAATCCGCCTTGCCGCTGTAACCTTGCGCCCGCGTCCGCCCGTGGACCGTGACCGCTTTAAGTCCGCTGGCCTCCGCGATCTTGGCGATCTCCACAGCTTCGGCGCCGGAGGCGTCATCAAAACCGATGCGCATCTTTACCGTCACCGGAATTTTTTTGACGGCCTTAACGACGGCCTCAAAAACGTTGCGCGCCGTCGCGGGCTCTTTCAAGAGCGCCGAGCCGCCACCGTTCCCGGTCACTTTGCGCACGGGACAACCCAAATTCAAATCCAACGAATCAAAACCCATCTCTTCTATTTTTGCGGCGGCCTCGCCCATTACGTCGGGCTCACAGCCGACCAATTGCGCGCCGAGCGGGCGGTCTTCCGGCAGGGTTTTCATCAGGTCCTTGGTGTGGCGGCTTTCGTGCTGCAGGCCGTTGGCGGAGATCATTTCCAGGAAGCAGTACTGCATGCCGCGGCGCCGGGACAAAAGCCGATAGGCCAAGTCTGTGCAACCGGCCATCGGGGATTGGATAACGGGGTATTTGAGTTTGCCTGTGGTTTGATCGATCATAAAAAGAATAGCGCGGGACGGAATCGAACCGCCGACCCTGGGCTTATGAGTCCCATGCTCTGCCAACTGAGCTACCGCGCCGAAATTTTTGGGAGACCGGATTTTATATTATCCCCCCCATGCTGGAAACGTTCCTTTTGGCCTTCATACCGCTTTTTGTCGCCATTGATCCCATCGGCACCCTGCCTCTTTACCTGGGCCTTACCGACGGATTCACCCCGCCGGAAAAGAAGAAACTCGCTTTTCAGGCCGTGGCCACCGCCTTTGTGGTCGGCCTGACTTTTGGCGCGGCCGGGCATATGGTGTTCCGCCTGCTCGGCATCACACCGGCGGATTTCCGTATCGGCGGCGGCCTTCTTCTCCTTATCTTCTCCATCCGTGAAATTTTCGGCACATCATCCAAAAGCACCAAGGGAGAGGCGCCGGATGAATTGGTTGGCGTTGTTCCGCTGGGTATCCCGCTTATCGCCGGCCCGGCGATGATCACCACCCTGCTCATCCTGCACGATAGCCACGGCATCGTCAGCGTGATGTCCGCGCTGATCGCAAACCTGGGGATCGTTCTTGTTCTGCTGGTTTATTCGGATGAGATCGTCAAACGCATCGGGGACGTGACGCCGCGGGTTGTGGCGAAAGTGGTCGCGATTTTCCTGGCCGCGATCGCCGTGATGATGATCCGCAGCGGCCTGCAGCTTTTAATTCCGATTAGATAATCAACGACACGGGGAACGCCTCGAGCGATTCGGGGCGCGGCTTCACCTTGTGCAAATCCTTCGGCCCATTCTTCAGCAAATTCTTAATTTCGTTTTCCGTTTCCTGGCATTCCCGCGCGAAGCCCGCTTTCTTATAAAACGCCGCATGCGAACGGAGCATTTCCAAATTTGAGGTCGCCAGCGCGGCCGTTTCCAGAATATATTTGATCTGATCGAAGACGCGGTGATCGATCTTCCCCTCGGATTTATAGTCGTAAAGAGCTTTTACGGCCATGTATTTCGCTTTGAGCCGGCGCCAGCCGTACACACGAATGGACTTTGCAACCTCTTCCAGCATCTCGTTTAACCCACGGAGCGTTCCATTCGCGCAACGCAACTCCACCACGCCCAGCAGCGCCTGCGTGGCCACGTGGGGCTGTTTCATTTTTTCTGCTAATTGAGCGGCCTTCTCAAACATTTCGAGTGCGGTTTCAGGATGGTTTTTACGCGCCAGCACTTCCGCGCGAAACACCTCTATCGAGGGCAAAAGACGTCCGATACCGTTGGCGTTGGCCAATACCTCCGCGTCCGACAGCCGCGCGTCGGCGGTGTCATTGTCCCCAGTCAGAAGCGCAAAACGCGCGCGTTCCATTAAAATTTCAATGCGCAGGTCGGCGAGCAAAATCTTCCTCTCGTTGTGTTCGCTTTCGCGGCCGATTTTTTCCGCTTCGCCCAGCCGCCCCTCTTCGATTAATAGAGCCTGCATGTTGCGGCCCAGTTCCGCCTTCAGCGGCACGATGTCCAATTGCTCGGCAACGCCCGCCGCTTTGAGAAAGCTCTCGCGCGCATGGTTCAGATCGTTGAGTTCGAGATACGTGCGCCCCAGCTCGTTTTCAACCCAGGCCATGCCTTTGCGGTTGGCCACGTCCATGTGCAAATTAAGCGCCTCGCGAAACGTCTGCCATGACTTCATGAACTGCCCCTGATCGCGATAAACCTGGCCCGTCTGCAGAAGCGCCCAGGCGACGCCGTCATGATGGCGCGTCGGCGAAAAATAACGAATGGCCTGGCGATTGGAGTTCAGCGCCTCGCTGCACGCACCCTTGATGCGGTCAATGGCGGCCTCATGCAAAAGGCACATGCCGATGCGGTCTTTAAGGCCCAGTTCGGTAAAAAGCTTGCGCGCTTCAGCCAAATAGCCGTCCGCGGTCGAAAACACGCCCAACTCGCGATTAATCCGGCCGAGCCATAACAAACTCCAGGCGATGCCCTGGTCGTTCTCATTCTCCCGCGCGATTTTTAGCCCTTCTTCAAAAAAGGTCCGCGCCTCTTCATAGCGGCCCATTTCCCCATGCAGGCTGCCCAAGTGGCAGGAATTCCACAGAAGGCCGTCCTGCGAATTCAATTCCGAAAACAACACGCGCGCTTTTTGAGCGTTGGCGAGGCTTTCCTGCCGGCGCGCCAAATTCAAATAGATGATGGACGTTTCGTTCAGCAGCCAGGCGAGCTCTTCTTTCATGTCTTTGTTTTTAAAAATCTGGGTCGCCTTGTGGGCGTATTCGAGCGCCAGCGCGTTGCGCTGCATCTCGCGATTGCAGAGCGCCAGTTCATAATAGACGAGCGCCAGGCCCGGCTCGTCGCTGGCGGCGCTAAAAATTGTGCGGGCTTCATCGAGGTATTTGAGGGTGGTGGTGTATTCACGCTGGCCGCGGGTGACCATGGCCATGCGCAGAACCAAGTGGCCCATTTCGGATTGTTTGTTGTTTTTCTGCGCTGCGCGGAGGTCTTTGCGCAGCTGGGCGAGGGCGGCGTCGGCCGCTTTCTTGCTGAGGCCGTCTGCTTTTTCCAGGAAATCCTGGTCCGAGGAAAACATACCGCGGGCCGGCGGGAAACCGCCTGGCGGGAGAGGTTGTTTCATATATAGGTTACGCTGACCGTCCGGCCAGTCCTTTCGCCTTGAGAACGTCCTCGATTTCGTTATGCCGTAATACCTTCATGCCGCCTCCAAGGTCGATGATCATTTTAACCCATCGGGCGATTAAACGGTCGCTTGCGCTTAAAAGAACTTGCTGCGACATGGTCGCGAAATCGACTTTGCGGGCCCCTGTCAGAAGGCCTTGGACCGCAACCAACTTCTTGTCCTTGTCTAAAGCGTGCTGCAAAAGCGTATCGTAATCCTCCGCTTTGGACTCGACGATGGCCACGTTTATATACGGCGGAACGCGCAGTTCGTTGATAAGAGCTATTAATTTTTCTTTTCCGTTAAACTGCGGATCAACAGCCACGACGAGGTCGTTAACGGTGACCGGATCGGCGCCGGCAATGGCGCGGATCACGCGATCGAGCCCTTCCCGAATCGTGAAATCTTCGTTTTTGCCGGTGGTTTCGCCAACATGAGCGACCGTGACATTGGCCGGAGCGACCGTAAGCGGCTCCGTTCCATCGATATTTGAGACGCCAAGATCGGCGGCCGGGATGCCTCCGGGCTTCATGCCGGTCTTCAACCGCGCGAACACGGTAATATTTTCCAGCGTGCGACCGTTGGGCTCGGCAAAAATACCGCTGGGCTTCGCGTCGATGACCTCAAAACCGTATTCTTCCAAGAACAAGGTGAGCGTTTCATAGGTGAAATGCGACAAATGGTCGATCAAATGCAAGCGCGGACGGCGCCCAACATGGTTGGGTGTGCGAATGACCACCATGCCCTGTTCTTTCAAAATATAGCGAAGGCTTTGCATAAAGGCGTCCATGTCGCGCACGTGCTCGATCAAGTCGTACATGGCGACAATGTCCACCGAATGGCCTTCCGTCGCCGGGTTGGCCGCATAACTTTCCAGCGTTCCCTGAAGCACCGGTAAATGTTTTTCCTGCGATAAACGTTCCGCGACATAGGGCGAGTAGTCGACACCGACGGCGCTCCAGCCCTCGCTGATGGCCGCTTCCAACAAATAACCTCCGCCCGGGCCGATCTCAAGCAAGCTCCCCGGATACCGAATGCCGCCGATCCGCTCCCACTCACGCAACTGCAGGTGCGACAAGCGGTTGCGGCGCGCGTCTTCTTCCGGCGAGAATGCGCGGATACCGAACTGAGACGTATCAGCTTCGGAATGGCTGGGGAAATAGTTTTCCCCGTATAGATTCTCGAAATACGTTTCACCCGGCAGAGGCGTAAGCCACATCATGCCGTCTTTCGGGCACTGGGCGATGGTCATATTTATTCCGTTGACGATAATGTCACCGACCCGGTCGTCCTCTTTCCGATTATGTTTATGACCGCAAATCGGACACGTTATCTCGGTCAGCGGTTCGGTGGCCGGGTCGTAATCACCGAGCGTATCGATCGTGGTGTTCAAAAGTATTTTTACTTGACCGGGGCGTGTGCGGACGAGGGGGCCACCGCCATTCTTGCGCTGATACAGGACCAATTCATAGCTGAACAAGACATCGACATTGACCAATTCCATGCCGAATTTAATATCGAGGCCGCCAAGAATTTTCTTCACCTGATCGCGATTCAACTTCATGAACAAGCGATGCGCGCGAGCGGCGCTCTCAGGCCCAACGCGATTCTCATCTGTGAAGTACTCGATTAAGTATTTCAAACCCATCTGAAAGCTCATGGTTCTGTCGAGCGTTTCCAGCAGACCCGCTGAGAACCCTGGAAAATCAGGGTCGGTTTTCGCCTCGGTGAGCATAAGCTGTCGTTCGTGCTTCGGTAAATTAATGTAGCGCGCGCCATAGTTGATGGCCACGGCAAATTGGCTCAGATGAGTACCCAATTCCATCGCCGTCATTGCTTCATCAGCATGCTGTGTCGACTGGATGATATCCAGGACCTCGCGTAAGGCCTCAAGGCTGGTCGGATGATCGGCAAGAAATTGTTGAATCTTAGGCCCAGCCAAGCGCATCACGCGCGCGTTGCCGTGCAAGCTCTGCATCGTTCTCAACAGCATATCCAACGGATCGGGATCTTCCTCCGTCGAAAGCTGAGCGCGCGGATAAAGCTCATTGTGCAGATAATGTGCCAAGGCCGCTATCACGGCCACGCCGGCCGGCACGGCCAATACGGCCCAGCGATTCGTTGCAAGCGCAGCGATTGCACCAACTCCCGAGGTCACCCACAGTGCGCGCTGCAGGGCGATTGCTCCCTGAATGCGCGTCGTCAGCTGCTCGTGGGTGCTATTCAAATGTTGGGAGATAAACGAAACGAGGGCTTTGCGGCCGAAGAAAAGCTTCATGGCCTGGGGAAGTTCCCGTATCGCGGCCCAACGGTCGATCTTCGGCGTGCCCGCCAGAGACAAAGCGGTAAATTGCTGGCCTTCTCCGATGTGAACGCTCGCGACGGTGGCTTGGTCGATGCGAATGTCGGCGTTACCGTTGCCGGCAACTGTGAACGACGCCTGTCGTATCGATTGCCCAGACAAGTCGGCCACCAAATCGCGCATTTTTTCCGGCGACACCGAACCGAAACGAAGCCATAAATGACGCGCCACGGTCAACGCGCCGGCCAGAAGACGCTGCGGACCGGTCCACACCTTGGGCGCCAGGAACAACGTGTCTCCGGCAAAAAGTTTCTCCAACGGCGTTTTGGCCTGAACAAACACGCGCAGCGCCGAACGTTTATCGGAGGAAAGAGTGGTAATGGCCGGAGAAACGCGTTTAACGCGCACGCCGGCGGAGACGAGCTTTTGTTCGATTTCGCGCGCGTGAAAACCACCGGCCACGAGCACGCCTTTATCAGCGCGCTTTTCCCGCATAACCGACAACAAGCGATCGGCCATGGCCCCATCACGTTTTTCGGCGATACGGTAGAAATCCTCGAACGCGCCAAGCGCCGCATTGGCGCCGCCGGCTTGATACTCGCGCCACTCAGACTTGGTCAGAGAAAAATCAAGAAGCTTGCCCGTTAAATAAAGCCGGCGCGATTGGGCCACCAGATTTTTTTCGTTCACGTTGCGGCACAGCGTCGCATAGGCCTGACGTTCGAGCGCCTGCGCGCTTTCCAGCAGCGTTTCGGCGTTGATGTCCCGGCTCAATTCCAAATAACGGACGTACGGCGCGAAATGTGCAACACGTTTTGGCTCAAGGCCGCGATGGTGGGCGGCGTTTAGCAGGCGGCGCGAGAAGACCGCTTGCGCAAGCCCATCTTTGGGCAGGCCATCGGCCAAGCGGAGCAATTCATTTGGCGAAAATTTGGCGAGGAGTTCTTGGCGGGTGTTTTCAATGGACGCGAAATCGATTGTTTTTTCCAGTTCGGCGGCAGCCAAAAAATCGACAATCATGGCGGGCGCCTGCTTGGCGTGCCGAGCGACGGCGGCCACGTAAACGGGAAACGTCTCAGCCCCGGAGCGATATGCGGCAACACGCGCGTCAAAGGACGCCAGAGCCGGATTGAAAGACCGTTTCTGTGCCGACAGTTCGTTTTGTTTTAGGCGAAGTAAATTTTTTTGTTTATCGGCGGCGGCTGTGCCGCGGCGATACGCATCGGCGTTGTCCTGATGAAGCGCCATGTCGTCCACGCCAACAAGTGCCGCCGCATTCCGCGTCGTGAACGCTGCGTGAATGGAACCGGCGACAACCGCTTCGTTCAACAAGAAATCAAACGCCGAAACGACGGCGGCTTGATCGGCAAATGAGCGGAACCGCGACGCGTCAATCGGCCCGGCCGCGCCTTCAACAGCGATCACGTCGGCCCCGGAACGCAGCTCATCCCGGATCAAACGGCTGATGAACTGCTGAGCTTCGATGTTTTGGTGAATGTCTTGGATAATAACGACGGAGGTTTGGTGGGAGTGCGTGTGCTGCGGCTGAGCGGCGCGGCGGTCGTCCCATACGGTGGCGACCAATGACGGCGGAAATACCGCGGTCATCAAGAAAACGAACGAAAGAAAAACCGATGAAAGAGGGCGCGTTGTCGTCATGGTGTGTTTGCAAGGATTATTACACCAGATGCGCCTTAATTTTCGATTAAGTGTGTGTAAATTAGTTGTTACAGGTAGGAGCCAAAAACAAGCTTAAAATTAGGGGCGTTTTGAGTCAACGCGGACGATACTGCCCATGGCGGGCGTAATGGCGCTGGCGTTTGCGGAAAGCTTCAGTAAATAATCGCCGGGCGCAACGGCGGCTGTCGCCTCGATCGGCGCCTCGGCGCGCTCGGGATTGACCCATTTAAACGCGCCCACGCTCAAATTGGGCTCATCGGTTTCTATTTTAATTTTTTCGACGAACGCTTTTTCCAACGCGCGCCCGGAGAGGATGAGCGTTCCGCTGCCGCCGGGAACCAGCGCCGGCTCAACCGCTAGGGCGCGCGTCCAATTAACGCTCACCACGCTGAATAAATTGGACACGTTGAGCAAGGACGTCTCACCGCTCATGAGTTCAAGCGAATAAGGACCGACTTTGGCGTTGGCGGGAATAGGCATGGCCATTTCCATCCGTCCTGGACCAACGTATGTCAGTGCCGGCTTAATCTCCGTCATGCCGGGGATCCGCACGGTAATGCGCCCGACATCCTCCTGCAAAAATCCGCTGCCCATGATCACGAATTTGGCGTTGTCGCCGGGACGGTGGAAACCGTCCAGGGCGCGCACCTGCTGTGCCAAACCCGTCTGGCCGACATTTGGGCGGACGATGCGCACGAAGCCTTTTCGCTCGAATACAGCTATGGGACCAAGCTTCACTTTTAGATCGTATTCGCCGCCGCCCGCGTGCCAGCCCGTATCGATGGTCGCATCAACGATGTGCGGCAGAGCGGGAGTGATGTCGACCACGCGGATCGAGGTGGTGCTCGCCTCAATACTAAGGAGCGGAAACATGTCCGGGGTCAAATTGGTGAAGATGCGAATGCGCCCGGTGCGGCCCGAATCTCCCATCTCGGTCAGAATTACGTTCAACACTTCGCCGGGACGAATGATCGCGAACGGTTCCGGTGCGCGAAACACGACTTTCCCCTTAATCAAAATCTGCGGAAACGACACCGACGTGGCCGTTTTCGGATCAACGACCAACGTGCCATGGATTTGATTCAACGTGATTAGCTTTAAATTCTTGACCGCGACGCTGGGGCTGCCCGACTCCACGGTGATCATCTTCTCGAACTCCGCATTGAAACCGGACCCATTGATATCGAATTCGATTTCCGCGCCGGGGCCGGCAATTTGGGTTGCGTAATAAACGCGAACGATTTCGATGTCTTTGGGAATCAGCTCTTTATGAATAACCACTTCTGGCGGCGGAGCGGCCGGTGGCATGGCCGCGGGCGGGAGCGGCGCTTTTTTCACAGGCTTGGGCTTGGCCGCGACCGTTGGCGGAACAACCGCGGGCGACTCCGGCAGCGGACTGGCTTCCATGGCGGGGGTTGGCGTGGTCGCGAGTTGCGCCTCTTGGCCACGGCGCGCGAAAAACAAAGCGGCCGCCAAAACCAAAACAACACCGGCAGCGATGAGAACTTTTTTACTCACCGATCACCTTGATCACCACGCGTTTCTTACGTTGCCCATCGTACTCGACGTAAAAAACCTGTTCCCACGGGCCCAAATCCAACTTGCCTTTGGTAATCGGCAGGACGCATTGATAACCGATGAGCGAGCGCTTCAAATGCGCGTCGCCGTTGTCTTCGCCGGTGCGGTGGTGCTTATAGGCGGGACTGATCGGTGCCAGCTTTTCCAGCCATTCCATCAAATCTTGCTTAAGCCCCTCTTCCTCGTCGTTCACCCAAATGGACGCCGTGATGTGCATCGCCGAAACCAAGCACAAGCCTTCCATAACGCCGGACTTGGCCACACGCTCGGCCACGTCATCGGTGATGTTAATGATGTCTTTGCGTTTGGGCGTGGTGAACCACAAATAGTCGGTTAGCGTTTTCATAATTTCTTTTTTATTTCGTCGGCCTCGAGTTTGGGCTCGCCGCCCTTGTCGTCGTGGATCACTTTCACGGAAAAATACCGCCCTTCGACAATTTCCGTGGCGGTGCGGCTGAAATGGTTGAGTAGCGTATCGCCCAGCAGGTTGCGCTCTGTTTTTAATTCCTTAATTTTACGCGTCAACTCGCCGTATTTATCGGCCACGTGTGGAATCGGCTCCTGGTAGGCCTCGGCGGTGGCCATCGGCAACTTCTTGCCGGCAAACGCCGGGCACACCTGCGCGTAATCGCACCACTGGCAGTGGCCGCGCGCGTCGGGCTTGGGGTCGAATTTGGCGTCTTGAATACCGCGCGCCACCTCCACCACGGATTCGCGCAGTTTTCCTTCCATGCCGGGGGAATGAGCGGGGACCGTCAACGGCGTGAGAGAATTCAAATGATACAGAGTCACGGTTTCAACTTTTTTGCCCAACAACTGCTGCGTGGCCAGCTGATACAACGTTAATTGCGGGTCGCTTTTGACGCGTGTTTTATCGAACGGCTTGCCGGTTTTGTAGTCGATGAGAGCGATGCCGCCGGAGGGCGTGTTGTCGATACGGTCGATGAACCCAGTGACCGGAACGCCCTCGATTCCGACGGTAAAACGGAACTCCACCTGCATGACATTCTTAAAATCGGCGTGATGTTTCGCGTGAAACCCCTTAATGATTCGCTCGCCTTCCTGAAAGAACCACTTTTCCTGCTGGGGCGTTTCGTAGCCTTCCCGCAGCCAGCTGGTTTTATAATGGGCGAGCACCTCGTCCAGCGTCGGCATTTCGGTGAGTTTTGTGAACAAAAATTCGAGACCCGTGTGCACGCTTTTGCCGAAGGAAAAAAAGGAACGAGGCTTCTCGGGAATCTTATCGATGTATTTAAATTTCCACTTCTGCGGACACTGCTTGTACACATACATCGAGGAATGCGACAAAACGCGGCCCGTGTACCACGTGCGCTCAATATCGTCCGCCTTAAGCGATTTGGGCGTCTCGGCGTCGTCTCCTCCGCCGCCGATGACGTCGAACGTCAATTGACTCACGGCAGAGCCCACTCGCCGGGTTTAAAAGAAAGCAGTTCCGTCACGCGCGCCTCGCTGCCTTTGGTGGAAACCGTCGTGAGCACGCGGCCCACGCCAGGCGCGTAGTATTCATGTGTCGAAGCTCCGGCGATTCCGGAGATGGTGAACCCAACTTTGACGCAGTTCTCAAATTCCCCCGCCTCCACTTTTACTTTTTCCTTCACGCTTTCAATTTCATAGACAAATGTGGCGTTCCCGGGCCGGGTTTTCCATGTTTGCCCGGTCTCCAGCGGCCATTTAAGCACCACTTTGCCGACAGGATCCTCAAGCGTTCTGAGCTCCTGGAGCTCGCCTTGGATTTTCCTGTAAATTAATTCCAATGAACTCGATTCTTTGTCGCCGGCAAAATAGGTTTTCCGCAGGATTCCGCCTTCCGACGGCAGCGTGCCGCTCGACTCCGGTAACGCCTTGCACACAGTTTGAATACGGGCGTTCTTGCCTTTTGTTTCGGAATCGACCTCCAACCACTCGGTGCCGACAACCAGCGGATAATAATCAGGGCAGTTTTGTTTTTGCAGGACCGCGGCGCGCGCCCACGGCTCCGATTGTGAGTAGATTTCGATCACCCGGTCGTAAAACGCACCCGCCATGTAGCAATCGTTTAAGTGGCGCTGGCTCATTAAGCCGGCGCGAAAAAGCGCTTCAGGCGCGGCCGGACTTTTGGGGCTTTTGGCGGCAATTTTCTGATACGCATGGAAGGCTTTCTCGAACTTGCCTTTTTGCTCCAAGCGCTTGGCTTGGTTAAGCTGGGATTGGGGTCCACAGCCCGCCAAAAGAAAGCAAAACGACGCGATGATCTTAAGATTCTTCAATTTTTAATCGCTTCCGGTAGATGAGGATGGCCAGCATGATACCACACCCATCGATCAAAACGTCCCCGAAAGAAGCCGTCCGTCCGGGGACGAAATATTGGTGAACCTCGTCGGAAATCGCGTATAAAAACGATGCGGCGGCTCCCACTCCGAGCAAGCGCACCGCCGGCCAATTTTGAACCGTTTTGGTCAACGCGCGAATTACCAGAACGGCCAGGAAGCCGAATTCGACCATATGAGCGATTTTGCGCAAAACAAAATCCCAGAGGCCCAAGCCGCTGCTTAATGACGGAATGCCCGAAACGATAAAAATGAGTCCCGCCCATAAAACAACCGGGCCCCACGCCGTAAAAACGTTAATAAACTTTGACGATTTCATAGAGGCGATACCGCTCCCAAGGGCCCGAGGCGAACGTAAACGGCAGCGCGCCCCACACCGAGGCGTAAAGGCCGGCCGATCCTTGGAAGTGCATCACTTTCAGCGGCAAGGACGCCGGGTATTCAAACGTCTCGATCTCACGCAATTCATATGGCCGGCGATAAAACCAACGCAGCGGCATGGCGATCTCGCGCGTGAGCACCCAATCGCCCGCCCTAAGTTCGGTTTCGGGGAAGCACGGCACCCAGCCGTCTTTTTTCAAATAGCTTGAGATAAACGAGTCGCCAAGAAAAAAGTGCCGCGCGCCGCCCAGGCGGCCTTTCTGCTTCAGTTCCGCTGCGGCGCGGCGAATGGTGCCCGCCTGTTGATAGTCCGCGTACGCCAAAGCCAGCCCGCTGACGAATAAAATCGCGAGCACGCTTTTAAAAATAACGCCGGAGCGGTTGGGCCATTTGATTTCGATGAGGCGCACCGCCATAAACGCGACCGCGGGCACGACGATCGCGAAATAGCGCGCCGCCACCCAGCCCATGACCACGAACATCATCAAAAAAAACCCGCCAATCCAGGCAAACAAAAAATAGTCGCGCGGGAAAACCCAGGCCGACCTCTCCAGCACGAACGCCATCAGAAACAAAAGGCTGGTCACCGCCCACACGCTCAGAAGAATCGCTTGCGGCAGCGTAAAGCCGCCGGTGGCGCTGGTAAAAAAATGAACCAGCCCGGCGGTTAAGAGAAAGTACAACGCCGCGCGCTTCAGGCCCACCGACGCCCAGGCGATGAGCGGCAGGAGCAGGCTCCCGGAGAAAAAAACCATAAACACCAAAAGTTTCGGCCAGCCAAACACGTTCACCATACGGCCCGACGCCGCCAGAATGTGCGCCCGCCCATACAAATTAATCGTCCACAACTGGTACGCGCCCAAAATCAGCAGGCCGATGCCGAGGGAGACAAGCGCGGGCCATGGCCGCGCGATTTTTTTCCAGCGCAGAGCGAGCCACGTCAGAGACAAGGGCACCAAGAGCAGGGTCGGATACTTGCTGATATAAGCGAGGCCGGCGAAAAGGCCGCTCCACATCATCAACGGGAGGGAATCGTTTTCCAGTCCGCGCAAAAAGAAGTAAAGGCCGCCAAAAAATAAAAAGGCGGCGGTGGAGTCGATAAGCAAACTGTGCGCGGTTAGCCAGAACGCGGGCGTCACCACCGCCAAGAGCGTCGCCCACATTGGATTTGAGGTCAAACGGCGCGCCAGCCCGAATATAAACAACGCGGAGAAACAACTAAGAAGGACACATCCCAGCCGCAAAAACCATTCACGCTCGCCTCCGACTTTGAGGAGAAGCGCCAAATAGTAATGATGGAACAGCGGGTTCACCATGCGCACAAAGCCGTTTTCTTCCCAGCCGCGATTGCCCGGACCGGCGTCGTCAGCGGTGAAATGATACGGCCGGCCGGGATGATCTTTAAGCCAGGTCGCGATTTCGACGAAGTAGCTGTCATCGACAAAATAGGCGCGGTCAATGAACGGCAGAGATAAAAAAAGAGGAACGAGAAAAAGAAGTAGCCTCTGCCGGGCGACGGGACTCATGTAAGAAATTCCAGAAGCACCGGCGCGCCGATGCCGAGCTTCGTCGTCTCCGCAGCGCTGCCGTCTTTAATGCAAATCTCAATGTAACCGCCTTTCCCTTCCAGGGCCATCGGCCGGTGTTTGTCCATATCGGTGATGATTTTGGAAACGCCGCGTATCATCAGAGGCCGCCCGCTGGCGTCGCCCAAATGGATCCAAATTTTCGCGGAGCTGCCGTACGACAACGCCTCCGCCGATAAGATATTGGTGACAAGATTGCCGCTTCCTCCCACCGCCATGATCTGCCCTTCCCAGCGTGAACCCAACTTTTTGACGGACGGAATGTTCATCGTAACCCCCATGCTTTGTGCTGCTGCGGCATGACCAATACGCGCCGTAAACGGCGCGCGGCCAGCGCATAAAAATCGCCCAACTGTTCCTGCGTCGGCGCCTCCACTCCCGGATTTTCCGGTGTTACAGGCTGCAGGACCAGCAGTGGCGACACGGGGCGTTTTGTCAGAAGGCTTACCGCTTTCTCCATCTCTGCTTTTGTCGAATGCTTCGCAATCACGATCTTGACGAAAATTTTCCCCTCCCCTTCCTCAAGGAACTGCTCGTGCTCGCGCCAATAAGGCCGCCCGCCGGCGCTCGGCAATTTGATGTCCATGGCAATCACATCGCAATCGCGCACCACGCGCGCCAGGCTTTTCGGATGAATTCCCGCGGTCTCCAAATAAACCCGGTATTTCTTTTTCTTTAGCGCCGGCAAAAAATCCGCCAGGAAATTCACGTGCGCGAGCGGCTCGCCGCCGGTCACGCTCACGGTGCGGGCGCCGCGCGAGCGGCGTTCGGCGTCGATCTTTTTCACCACTTGCGCCACCGTCAGGCGCGGATGGCCTTTCGCAACAAGGCTCGCCGGCGTATCGCAGTAGTCGCAGCGCAACGGGCAACCGGCCAACCGCACAAAAATTTGTTTCTCTCCCGTGTACGGGCCCTCGCCCTGAAGGCTCGTGTAAATCTCAGAGACAAAAGTACTGTTCATCGCTTCACGCTTTGTGTTTCGCGGAAACCCTTGTCGCGCAATTGACAGGAATCGCACGTTCCGCAGGGACGCGCGCCGCCCTGATAACACGACCATGTGATTTCAAGCGGAGCGCCGAGTTTGCGGCCCAACTCAATGATCTGCGCTTTGTTCAAGCGCACCAGCGGCGCCAAAATTTTAATCGCCTTTTTTTTCTCGGCGCCCATGCGCGTCCCGTAACGCCCCATCTTCTCGTAAGCACGCAGATAATTCGGCCGGCAATCCGGGTAGCCCGAGTAGTCCAGCGCGTTGGCGCCGATCACAATCGCCTCCGCGTCCATTTGATCGGCCCAGGAGAGCCCGAAGCTCAAGAACAGCGTGTTGCGCGCGGGAACATAAGTCGACGGGATTTTTCCGCGGCCAATGGAAGACAGCTTGTGCTTGGGTAGTTTCGTTTTCGACGAAGTGAGACTGGAACCGCCCCACGGAAGAGAAAATTTCACGGTACTGAGCGGCACGCGCGCGCGGCGGGCCAGCGCGGCGGCGCTTTTCATTTCACGTTTGTGGCGCTGGCCGTAATCGAAGCTCAGCGCGTGGCATTGCCAGCCCTTCTTTTTGGCCCACCACAGTCCAACGGCCGAATCCAGGCCGCCGGAGAGCAGCACAACCGCTTTTTTACGGGGTTTCATAACAGGACCGTTTAGAAATTCTCGAGGATAAGCCGCTTGGCCGGGGTGTTGGTTCCCAGAAATTGATGGCCAAGCCGGTTGAAGCTGGCGGGGTTATCGGTGACATAGAATTCTTTTGTGCTCGCGCCGGTTTTGCGCAGCAGGTTGTTCTTCTGCAGAAGCTGGCGAACGTCTTTGGCGGTTTCTTGGGCCGAATCGATCAGCTTCACTTTCTTGCCCGCCACCGCCTGCAACGTGGCTTTTAAAAGCGGGTAATGCGTGCAGCCCAACACAAGCGTATCGATGCGCGCCTTAAGCAACGAACCCAAATATTCCCGAGCGATTTGCTTGGTGGTGGCGTGCTTGCCCCATCCTTCCTCCACCAGCGGCACAAACAATGGACAGGCCTTTTCCAGGACATTGGCGCGCGGGGACAGCCGCTTAATCGCCAGTTTATAGGCGTGGCTTGCCATGGTGGCGGGCGTTCCGATCACGCCGACGCGCAAGCTGTTCGTGGTCATCACCGCGGCGCGAGCGCCGGGCTCGATAACACCAAGAACGGGGATCGGCAAATGGCGCAAATTTTTCAGGGCGACCGCCGAGACCGTGTTGCAGGCCACCACAATCGCCTTAACTTTCTTGTTCAACAGGAAAAACGCGATCTGCTGGGCATAGCGGCGGATGGTGTCCGGCGATTTGGTGCCGTAGGGAACGCGCGCGGTATCGCCGACGTAAATAATATTTTCATGCGGCAAAAGGCTCGCCACTTCCTTGACGACCGTCAAGCCGCCGAGACCGGAGTCAAAAATGCCGATGGGCAACTGGCTCGCGTCTTTCATTGCTGCGCTTCGAGCGTTTTGTTGCGGGCGGCCATGCTTTCCTGCTTCTTACGGAACCGCTTGTCGACGTCGATTACGCCGGCGGCGATGGCTTTGGCCAATTGGGACTGGTAGCGCGAGGAGCGCAGTTTAAGTTCCGCGATCGGGTTCGACACGTATTCCAGCTCGACAAGAACGCTCGGCATTTGCGCACCGCGCAGAACATAAAAATTCGCTTCCTTGACCTCGGCGGAATTAACGGCGCCGTGGGTTTTCATCGCGCGACCGAGCAAGGTCGCGCATTCGAGAGATTCATTGATGTAATTATTAACCGCCATTGAAGCCAAAAGCGTGCTGAGCTTGTCCCTTTTTTCGCCCTTTTTGGATTCCAGCGCGATCACCGAGTTTTCGACGCGGGCGACCGCTTCGGCGGCCTCGTCGGTGGCCGATGGCGAAAGAACATAGACCTCCAAGCCGGAATGCTTCGACCACAACGATGAATTGCAGTGAATGGATACGAACAAGTCGGCCCGGGCATCATTGGCGATCTCCGTGCGGCCGGCCAGCGGAATAAACTCGTCGGAGTTGCGGGTGAGAATAACCCGCAGATTCTTTTCCTTGGAGAGGCGCTCGGCCAAAAGCTTCGCAACTTTTAAATTGATGTCTTTCTCATAGGTGCCGCGCACGCCGATGGCGCCCGCGTCATGCCCGCCGTGCCCCGGATCAATCACGATGGTGCGCACGCGCGTATCGGTCGCCGGCTTGGGTTTCTCGCGTTTTGTCGCCACTTCGACACGCGGCGCGGCGGCCGTCGGAATCACGGGCGCGGGAACGGGAATCACCGTTGTCTCTTTTTTGGTGACGATGGGGTCGGGTTCTTTGGCGATTAACTGCGGTTCGCGGCGTTCCACTTCCATAACCAGTTTCTTTTCGCTCTGGTCGAAATACACGTCGTTGCCGATAGCGGCGCCGCCCATTTCCACAAAGATATCCGTCGAAAAGCGTTTTTGCACCAAGCGCACCCGCTGGATGACGTTGTCGCCCTCGAGAATGGCGGAACCCGCCGAACGCCCGCCGATCAGCCGCAGCCAGATGCGGCGGTCATTGCGTTCCAAAAGTTCATAGCGAACGCCATCGGCGACGCTAACCTGCAAACGATAGCGATCGCCAAGGTTTTCGACCGGCGGCAGTGAAATTGAAACGGGCGAGGTTTGGATAAATTCGTTGTTCTTTTCATTCCAAGCGATCTGGCTGTTGGAGAATTTTTGAAAATCTTCGGAGAGTAGATAGCGGACCGGCAAGTAAACCTGACTGCCGCTGTGGACCGTTTCATCGCTGGGCGCGCCCCAACCGAAGCATTCGCTTTTTTCCGAGCGGGTCAGGCAGACCTTATTCGAAACCGGCTGCCAATCGAGCCCCGCGCCGGACACCGCGGCCAACTGCGAAATCGAAATAAAATCCCGGCCGTTGATTTCACTAATTAAAACGCGCAGTTTGCGGCCGTCCTGCTTCCAGCCAATGCGGCGATCGACGGGAGTAAAACCGGCGGGCGGCGTTAGTGCGGCGTGAAGGAGGGGCGTGAGGGCGAAAACAAATAGAAAAAACCGGATTTTTTTGGGCATCGCTCCGACAATCTTACAAAACTAGCGGGAATCGAGTTCGGTGTTCCAGTAGACGTTATCGATGAAACGCTGCCAGGACGCCTTGATGCGAAATCCCGGCCGGAACACAACGGCGGCGCTGCCGCGCCATTTGGGCTTGGTGGGTGAAACGAGGAGCTTCATGTGGGCTTCTTCGGGAAGGCGGTTGCCTTTCCGCAAATTGCAGGGGATGCAGGAGGTGACGATGTTGGTCCAATCGGTCTTTCCGCCGCGGCTTTTCGGGACCACGTGCTCCAAATTAAGGTCGCTGGTGTTGAACCGGTGGCCGCAGTACGCGCATTGGTAATGATAGTGCTCGTAAATATTACGGCGGGTAAATTTAACGTCGGTTTTGGGGATGCCCTCGAAAGTGCGCAACGCAATGACGTCAGGAATGGCCAGCTTGAACGTGGGGGTGGTGATGTATCCGGACGGATTTTCGACGATGTCGTTGGAGAGTTCGCGCCAGTCTTCAAAGCTATAGGTCTGATAGTCCTCGTCGATGACGCGGGCGTGGTCGAGATAAACCAAGCTGATCGCGCGCTGCCAATTGACGATTTGTATCGCGTAGAAGTTCTTGTTGAGAACCAGTACGTCACTCATAAATCAGCTCTCGAGGGTATCGTGAGTGATGGGCTCGACTTTGAGCCCTTCCTTTTTCAGCCAGTCCACGGCTTTCTTCAGCGTGGCGTCTTCCCCTTCGAGTTCCAAAACGATCTCGCCGACCTTCGAATTGATCTTGGCGCGGCGCAAATTGAACACGACGTCGAATTGTTTGGTCATCCGGTGGATCACCGGTTCTTTGATGAGATTGGGCGGGAAAATGAGGTCCAAGGCCAGCTTCATAAGCTAAGTATGCCCCGAAAACAAACCGTATTCAAGATGTGATTTTCGAGGCGAGCCTTAACGGGAACCGCCGGCAATGGCGGGGATAATGGAGACTTCGGCGCCTTCCGCGACCGGCGTTTTCGCGCCGTCTTTAAAGCGTATATCTTCGCCGTTGACGAAGATGTTCACGAAGCGGCGCACCTGGCCCGATTCGTCGCAAATGCGTTCTTTAAGGCCGGGGTGCTTCTTATCGAGGGCGCCCAAGAGATCCTGGATGGTTTTTCCTTCGACCTCGACAATCGCCTGGTCGTTGGTGAGTTTGCGCAGCGGTGCGGGAATACGGACTTTAACGGACACGGAGGCCTCCTTGATTCAAAATTTCAGAAATTTTAGACCGCGGCTGCGACGGCGGAACTGGCTTTCAGCTTGTCGTACAGATCGCGAAAATCTTGCAGATGCGCGGTAATGACATGCGGTTTGCTGACTTTCCCCACAACCGCGTCCAGCGTTTTCAGGCCATTTCCGGTCACGTAAACAACGGTGACGGCATCGGCGGGGATGCTACCAGTTTGAACCAGGCGTTTCAACGAAGCCACGGTGACGCCGCCGGCGGTCTCGGTGAAGATTCCCTCGGTGCTGGCGAGCAGTTTTATACCGTCAACGATCTCGTCATCGGTCACGTGCACACCCTGGCCGCCCGTTTTGAGGACGATTTGGGAGGCATACACCCCGTCGGCCGGATTGCCGATGGCGAGCGACTTGGCGATGGTGTTCGGGCGAACCGGACGGATCACGTCGCCGCCTTCCTGGATCGCGGTCGCGATCGGGCCGCAGCCCAACGCCTGGGCGCAGTGGAACGTGGTTTTCTTTTTATCGATCAAGCCCAGATCGGCGAATTCATTGAAACCCTTATAAATTTTGGTCAGAAGCGAACCCGAGGCCGCCGGAACGATCACATGGTCCGGCGCTTTCCAACCGAGCTGTTCCGCCACTTCAAACCCGAGGGTCTTCGAGCCTTCCGAATAATAGGGACGCATGTTGACGTTCACGAACGCCCATTTGAACGCGTCCGCCACTTCGGAGCAGAGGCGATTGACGTCGTCGTAGGTGCCGTTGATGGCGACAATGATCGGGTTGTACACGCCCGCGCCGATGACTTTCCCCTCTTCCAAATCGGCGGGGATAAAGACAAAGCGTTTCAAATTCGCAGAGGCGCCATAAGCAGAAACCGCGCCGGCTAAATTGCCGGTGGAAGCGCAGGCCACGGTGTCGAAGCCAAGCTCGCGCGCGCGCGTTAACGCAACGGATACGACGCGGTCTTTAAACGAAAACGTGGGATTGGTTGAATCGTTTTTAACGTAGAGGTTTTTTAGGCCGAGCATGCGGCCCAAATTCTTGGCGCGGATCAGCGGCGTGTAGCCTTCTTCCAGTGTGATGACATCGTGGGATTCAACCGGCAGAAGGTCCCAGTAGCGCCACAAGGAAACCGGGCCCTTCTCAATTTTGGCGCGGGAAATGTTCTTTTTGATCTCCTCGTAATTGTAATCGGCTTCGAGGGGACCAAAACAAAAATCACAGACGTGCAGCGCCTTCGGCTCAAACGGCCGCTCGCACTCTTTGCATTTCAGTTGTTTAATCTTTTTTTCGGTCATATATAAAAAAACCCCCAGAGGACGTTTCCTTTGGGGGCTGAACGTTTCCTCTTATCGTGTCCGCCGCGGCGAACTTTGGCTTTGGCACGCATTCGAGTTTTTCGAACCGTTGCCGTGGTTTCGTAGGGCCTTTCCCTCCACCACTCTTGATAAGGGTGCTGCTGTGCGACGATACTACTAAAAATCAGTATTTATTCAACAGTAACGCTTTTGGCGAGGTTGCGCGGCTGGTCCACGTCGCGGCCGAGCAAAACGGCGATGTCGTATGCCAAAATTTGCAGCGGAATGACAGAAACAAGCGGCGCTAACTCTTCAGGGACCGGCGGAATATAAATGATATCGCGCACGTGCGATTTCAACTCTTTGTTGCCGCGGGTCGCGATCGCGATCACGTCGGCGCCGCGGCTTTTGGCTTCCTGAATATTGGATGCGATCTTTTCGTATACGCCGGCCTCGGGAGCGACGGCGACAATCGGCATCTTCCGGTCAATCAACGCGATCGGACCGTGCTTAAGCTCTCCCGCCGGATAGCCTTCGGCGTGGATGTAGGAAATTTCCTTAAGTTTGAGCGCGCCTTCCAACGCGATCGGATAGTTCAAATTACGGCCGATAAAGAGGAAGTTGCCGCGCTTCGCGTATTTCTTAGCAACAGCGAGAACATGCTTCCCGCATTTGAGCGTTTCGGTTACCCATTGAGACAAGTGTGCCAGATCTTTGCCGGCGGCGCGCAATTGCTTGGCCGGGTATGATTTGCGAATGCGCGCGAAGTAGAGAGCGAGCATCTGCATCGCCACGAGCTGCCCGGTGAACGCCTTGGTTGACGCCACGCCGATTTCTGGGCCGCAATGCGTCATCAGCGAGCCTTGCGCGTCGCGCGTCATGCTCGATCCGATCACGTTGGCGATGCACAGCGTGTGCGCGCCTTTTTTGCGCGCCAGCCGCAGCGCAGCCAGCGTGTCCGCCGTTTCCCCCGACTGCGAGACGGCGATAACCACCGTGCCCCGCTCAATCACCGGGTCGCGGTAACGGAATTCCGAAGCGATGTCGACCTGGCAGGGAATGCCGGTGTATTTCTCAATCAAATAGCTGCCGGTGAGCGCCGCGTGCCACGAGGTCCCGCAGGCGACAAAGCGAACTTTGCGGATGCTTTTAATTTTCTGCTCGGAAAGGCCGAGCTCGTCCAAAATTATATCGCCTGTCTTTAAATGCAGGCGGCCCCGCAGCGTGTCTTCGACCACGCGCGGCTGCTCGTGAATTTCCTTGAGCATGAAATGCGGATAGCCGGCCTTTTCCGCCTGCTCCGGGTTCCAGGAAATGCGGTTCACCGTGCGGTTTACTTTCACGCCGGTATGGTCCAAAATTTCCACCTTGTTCTTTTCGACAAGCGCGACATCACCATCTTCGAGGAAAATAACTTGGCGCGTGTTGGCGATCACCGCCGGAACGTCGGACGCAAGGAAATTTGCGTCTTTTCCGATACCGACGATGAGCGGACAGTCGCGGCGGGCGCCGATGATGAGGTCCGGCAGCGAAGTGCACATGATGCCGAGCGCGTAGGTCCCGCGAATTTCACGCAGCGCGTCGCGCACGGCTTGGATCAAAATTTCGCGGGAGCCCTTGGACGTGCGGCGCAGAAGCGCGTGCCAGTGCCAGGAAACCAAATGTGCGACGACCTCGGTATCGGTTTCGGAACGGAAGCGGATGCCCTGGGCGACGAGTTTTTTCTTCAGGGCCAGATAGTTTTCAATGATGCCGTTGTGAACGATGACGATGCGGCCGGAGCTGTCGATGTGCGGGTGGGCGTTGCCTTCGGACGGCGCGCCATGCGTGGCCCAGCGCGTATGGCCGAGACCGATGGTTCCGTCGACGGGCTTTTTCCTGAGCAAGCGTTCGAGCGCGGAAAGTTTTCCGACGGACCGGCGGATGGTCAGCCGGCTGCCTTCAACCACGGCGACGCCCGACGAATCGTAGCCGCGATATTCGAGTTTACGCAGGCCGTCTACGAGGATCCGGCTCGCGTCTTTATCGCCGACGTAACCTAAGATGCCGCACATGGAACCGTCATTCTCCTTTTCATTTCAACGACCGCACTTTCCATGCCGACAAAAAGCGCGCGCGCAACGATAGCAAATCCAATATTGAACTCATCGAAGGAAAACGCATGCGCCAGCGGCTCGACGTTTTCGTAATTCAATCCGTGTCCGGCGTTGACCAACAGACCCGCTTGGCGCGCGATCTGGGCAGCCGCCCGGATTTTTTCAATTTCATTTCGTCCGCGTGAAGCCGTCTCGAACGCGCGGGCGTAGCCGCCGGTGTGAAACTCCACCGCGTGCGCGCCCAATTCTTTAGATAAGCGCGCCGTCTCCGCGTTGGGCTCAATAAACAAGGACACCTTAATGCCCTCGCCGGACAACTGAGCAATCGCCTCACGCAGCGTCCCCTTAAGGGCCGCGACGTTCAGGCCGCCTTCAGTCGTGAGCTCCGTTCGCTTTTCCGGAACAAGACACGTCCACGCGGGTTTAATCCGGCAAGCGATCGACACCAGCTCCGGCGTCGCCGCCATTTCCATGTTTAAAGGAACAGGCAGCAAATTCTTCAACTGCTCGATATCACGGTTCTGAATATGTCGGCGATCTTCGCGCAGATGCGCGGTGATGCCGTCGGCCCCCGCCTGCACGGCCGCGAGCGCGGCCTCTGTTGGGTCCGGGAAGCTTTCGCGCCGCGCTTGCCGCACGGTGGCAATGTGATCGACGTTTACGCCAAGCCGCGTCATTGCGCCTTCTTCACCAAGTCGGCGATGCTCGCCGCGTATTTATTCAAATCGGCCTGGTTCGGACCTTCAAGCATGATGCGCAAAAGCGGCTCGGTTCCCGAATAACGAATCAGCACGCGGCCATTCTCGCCCAGCGTTTTTTCAATCGAATGGATCTTGGCGCTGACACCGGCCATCGATTCCAGAGGCACGCGCTCTTTAACGCGCACGTTCAACAAGACCTGCGGAAATTTTTTAACGAATCCGACCAGCTTCGACAGCGGCTTGCCGCTTTCCTTGATCGCGGCCAACACATGCAAGGCCGTCAAAAGCCCGTCACCCGTCGGCAAAAACTCACCCATAATAATATGGCCCGACTGTTCGCCGCCCAGCACGGCGCCGTGCCGCCGCATCGCTTCCGAGACATGCCGGTCGCCCACGGGCGTGGTCAGCGTGCGCACGCCCAATTTCTTCAAAGCTTTGCGGAACCCCAGGTTCGCCATCACGGTGGCCACGACCGTTTTCTTTTTCAGGCGGCGCTTTTTCTGCAAATATTCGGCCAATAAAGCGATTAAAAAATCACCGTCCAGTTCGCGGCCTTTTTCGTCGACGAAAACGACGCGGTCGCCGTCGCCATCGAATGCGACGCCGGCGTGGCAGCGTTTCTGACGGACTATTCTGGACAAACTCCCCGTGTGCTGCGAACCGCAATTTACGTTGATGTTTTTTCCGGTCGGTTTGTTATTGATGCAGATCACGTCCGCGCCCAAACTCCCCAGCACGTTCGGCGCGGTTCTAAAATTGGCGCCATTGGCACAGTCCACCGCGATGCGCAAGCCCGACAAATCCGCATGCCCCTTCAGCGTGGTCGCGAGGAACGCCGCGTAATCGTCGGCCAGCGACTCGGCCGGGACCAGTTGGCCGCGCAGATTCTTTCCGCCTTTGGTGCGGTCGGCGAAGAACAGCTTTTCGACATGCTCTTCCCAATCATCCGGCCACTTACGCGATTGCGCGGAAAAAAATTTGACGCCGTTGAATTCCGGCGGATTGTGGGAGGCCGAAATCACGGCGCCTGAATGAAATTTATGGGTTTTAACAAGGAGAGCGACCGCAGGCGTGCACAAAACCCCGGCGTCGTAAACATGGATGCCCTCTTCGCGCAAGCCGTCTGAAAGGCTCTTGAAGAGGGCAAGCCCGGACGCGCGCGTGTCGCGAACGACAACGACACGGGTATCGCGGGCGCCAAATTTGGCGCGCAGAACGCGGCCCGCCGCGCGGCCGATTTTGCGAACGTTCGCAGCATTCAAGGGCGAACGCCCCGCTTCTCCTCGAATGCCGTCTGTGCCGAAAAGCTTGCCCATGGATTTAGCGGTGCGTCAGGTAACGGACGTAGATCCAAAGAAACAAGGCCAGCAACAGCGCCAGCAGCTTGAGGCCTCTGTCGTTGAGTGAAAACCAATTTTTCACAAAACTTGTTCCGTTTTGGTTTCGTTTTTTTGCGGGACCGAATGATAAATATTGATTAAGCGCTCGCGCAGCTCGTCCGCGTTATCGATCCGGTCGATCTTCCCGTGTTGCGCGACGGAAATATTTCCCGTCTCTTCGGAGACACACACGGCCCACGCGTCGGAGCGCTCGGTGAGGCCGACCGCCGCACGGTGGCGCGTGCCCAGCCATTTGGACAGCGTCGGGTCCTGAGAAAGCGGCAGGATGCAGCCCGCCGCGGCGACGCGCCCGCCTTGGATAATCACCGCGCCGTCATGCAGGACCGCGGGCGGCTGGAACAAGGTGAGCAAAAGCTCGCTGGTTAATTCCGCGTTCAAAACGGTGCCCGATTCCACAAAATTGCGCAGGCCCGTGTCGCGTTCGGCGACGATGAGCATGCCCATCTGACGGCGCGACGCTTCTTTAACCGCGGCGACGATTTCATTAATGAGCGTGAGCTCGTTTTGAATCACCGGGCGAAACGCGGTTTTGGCGCCCAAACTCGCCAGCGCCGAACGGATTTCCGGCTGAAACAAAATCGCGATAACAACCACGCCAGCGATCCAGAATTTCTGCAGAAGCCAGGAAAGGGTCGGGAAGCCCAGGAAGCCGGAAAAAAGCGTGACGATGGCGACGATGAAAAGCCCGACGGAAATTTGCACGGCGCGCGTGCCGCGCATAAGCAGGAGAAGCTTGAAGATGATAAAGGCCACCAGGAGAATGTCCACGATGTGGACCAGGTAGGCGTGCCAGAGAGTTGAGATCAGCTCCACGAGACCCGGCCCTACGCGGGAACGGCGTTCCCCGGTGCGGGAGGCAAGCCGACGAGCTGCTGCACTTCCTCGGCATTAAGAATTTCTTTTTCCATGAGCGCTTTGGCCAAAATTTCCAGCTTGTCCCGGTTCTTTTCGAGCAGCTGCTTCACATGGTCCATGGCCTGGGTCAGAAGTTTTTTGATTTCGGCATCGATGTCTTGGGCGGTCCGTTCGGAATAGCCCCGGTCGGAGCCGATGTCGCGGCCCAAGAAAACTTCGCCCTCGGGTTTTTTGTAGGTCACAGGACCAAGCGCGTCCGACATGCCGAATTCGCAGACCATTTTGGTCGCGAGGCTGGTCGCCTTCGTCAGATCGTCGTGAGCGCCGGTGGTGATTTCATCAAAAATAAGTTTCTCCGCCGCGCGGCCGCCCATAAGCACCAGAAGACGATTGTAGAGCTCGGTCTTCGACGTGAGATGTTTGTCTTCGAGCGGCAGCTGCAGCGTGTAGCCAAGCGCCATGCCGCGCGAGACGATGGAAATTTTGTGCACCGGGTCGGCGCCGGGCGTAAGCTTCGCCACGAGCGCGTGGCCGCCTTCGTGATAGGAGACGACTTTGCGCTCATGGTCGGACAAAAGGCGCGATTTGCGCTCGGGGCCGGCAAGCACGCGATCGATCGCCTTTTCCATGTGCACCATTTCCACGAGCTGGGCGTTCTCCCGCGCCGCGAGAAGCGCCGATTCGTTCACCACGTTCGCCAAATCCGCCCCGACAAAACCCGGCGTGCGGCGCGCAATGACGTTCCAATTTACATTCGGCGATGATTTAATTTTTTGCCCGTGAACCTTCAAAATCTCTTCGCGCCCTTTCAAATCCGGCGCGGGAACGTTGATATGGCGGTCAAAACGGCCCGGACGAAGTAGGGCCGGGTCGAGCACGTCGGGACGGTTCGTCGCGGCGATCAAGATGACGCCTTCGCGGCTTTCGAAGCCGTCCATTTCAACGAGAATCTGATTGAGCGTCTGTTCGCGCTCGTCGTGCCCGCCGCCGATGCCGGCGAAACGGTGACGGCCCACCGCGTCGAGCTCATCGACAAAAAGCAGGCAGGGGGCGTTTTTCTTGCCCTGTTCAAAAAGATCGCGCACGCGGGCCGCGCCCACGCCGACGAACATTTCCACAAATTCTGAACCGCTGGCGGAGAAGAACGGCACGTTAGCCTCGCCGGCGACGGCTTTGGCCAGCATGGTTTTACCGGTGCCGGGCGATCCGTAAAGCAGAACACCCTTGGGAATTTTTCCGCCGAGCTTCTGGAACTTGGCCGGATCTTTGAGAAATTCGATGATTTCGACGAGTTCTTCTTTCGCCTCTTCGACGCCGGCGACATCCTTAAACATCACTTTATTTTTCTTGGTGACCTGGTTTTTTGCTTTTGAGCGCCCGAACGCCATCGCTTGGCGGCCGCCGTTTTGCATTTGGCGGATCACGACGAACCACCACAGGAAGAAGAAGAGGCCGATCCACAGAACATTGATCAAAATGGTGTTGACCCAGCCCCGGTCCTGAACGCCGGTGTAGCTTTGCACGCCGTTGGCGTCGAGCTCATCGATCAACTTGGGGTCCTGCAGCGGAACGGTCTGGAATTTATTGAGCTCGCCCTTCTCGCCCTTGTACGTGCCTTCGATCATCGACTCCGTCATGCGGACGTCTTTGATGCGGCCCTCACGGAGCATGGTTTTAAATTCGGAATAGGGAATCTTCTGGCTCGCCGGCAGCGTCTTGAAGCTTTGGACGCCGAACAGAATGAGCACGATAAGAGTGATCCAGACGAAGAGTGCGCGTGAGTTATTTTTATTCATTTTGATTTTACGTTTCTAATCCAGAAGAGTTTGGCGGAAGGCGCTCCTTTTGATTTGGAAAGCCGTTCGGCGACCCAGCCCAGACGTCCCTGCCAGATGCGGCCGTTGTTGGGAGGAGAAGCCATCCACTGCTTTAGCCTCTCCACGGCGTTGAAGTCCAGTGCATCGCCGCCCATAACGCGTCGTAAAAAGCGTCGGACAGCTGCGGCAGAATAACTTAATACCCCCTCGAAATCAAGCAATTGGCCGCCGCGGTACGGACGGAGGAATTTGTCCGACATTTCCTCCATTTGCATGCCCCAAGCGGCCTCTTCTTCGCGCAAAACCGCGGCCGTATTCGCCAGCCGCTGTTCAAATCCAGGCGAGCGACGGCGCAGCTGCGGCATCACTTTTTTGCGCAAAAAATTACGAAAAAATTTTTCGTCTTTGTTCGATTCGTCGGTCCGGAATGCGGCTTTTTCTTTCTTCAGAAACGCGTTAACGTCCGCCTTCGACACCGCAAGAAACGGCCGGCCGACAACCACGCCGCTGTCTCGCCAAACCCGCGCCGGATTCATCCCGCCGAGACCCGTGGCACCTGAACCGCGCAGCAAATTCATCAAAATCGTTTCGGCCTGATCGTCCTGCGTGTGCGCGGTCAATACGGCGCGCGCGCCGGATTTCTTCGCCATTGCGGTCAGCGCGTCGTAGCGTCTAACACGGGCGGTCTCCTCCAAGTTCCCCGATGAAATGCGCACCGGCACGTTTTTTTCATGAAGCTCCCAGCCCAATTCCTTCGCCAGGCCGCGCACGAAGCGCGCGTCTTTTTCCGACGAAGAACCCCGCAATTTGTGGTTCACATGGGCCAAATGGAATTCATACTGCGGAAGTTCTCTGCTTAAAGAAACGAGGGCGCGGGCCAAGGCGACCGAATCCGGCCCGCCGGAACAGGCGACAAGAACGCGCCCGCGCTGCGGAAACAGCTCGGGAGCGTCCGCAAAAAAGCGGAGCAATGCCGTGGTCAGATTATGCACTCGGGGATATTAGCGCGTTGCGGCGACCTTGCCCATGCTGCGTTGGGCAAGATAGGTGAAGAGGATGAAGGAGCGCGTGGCTTCAATATCCTGGAAGACGAAGGATGGCGTGTCTTTTTCTTTGTCCTTGCGCATCCGCGACGTCGGATCGGGAGCGGGGACGGGGAAATCAGGGTACAGCATGTATGGATCCTGCGAGTCGTTGCGGGCCAGGCTTTGAATGGTCACGCCTTTGTCGCCTTTCTGACGGATCAGCGCCGCGACGTTCTCCAAAATCGGCAGCGCTTCATCGCGCAGCGTTTGCAGGCCGGGCACAAACAACTGATCGTGAAAAAGAATGATGCTCAGGCCGCGATTGTTGTCCTGGATCTGGACGATATTGTCCGTGCGGGTGGAGCGATTTTTCATGCGCTCGACGAGCGAGCGCCGGGCGGCGATAATGTCCTTGGCGTTGGCCACGTCCGCCACGGGGCGGCGGTTCTGGCGCGCGTCCAATAGCGTGTCCCAGGTTGGGCTTTTCTCTTTCGGCGTTTCCGGGTTGTTTTCCCAATCGGTGATCGCCTTCTCCGTTTTGGCGATGTACTCGTCGGCGAGCGCGTTCGACGGGTCGATGCGTTTCACTTGCTTGAACAAATCAAGCGCGCGAATGTACTGTTTTTCGCTGTAGAGCTGCAGGCCTTCGCCCATGAGATTTTTCACGTTGTCGTCTTCCGCTCGCAAAAACGCCGCGCTGGAGAAGAGGCACACCGCCAAAATCAAAAGGATCTTCTTCATTTATTGATCTCCAAGACCACTTGGGTGATCTCGCCGCGATCGAATGGCATCGCGGCTTTCACGTCAAATTTATCTTCCGGCAAAAGCAGACTCTCTTCAAGGAGCTTCTTCCAGCTCTGCACGCGCTTTTGCGACAGATCCATATTGCGGTCGTAAATCGTGATTGAAAACGGCAGGCCTTGATGCTTGCGCAGGTCATTCAGCAATTGATCGATCAGGATACGCAAAACCGGCGAGAAGTTTGACAGGCCGTCTTCGTAAACGCGGCGATTGCTGAACTCGAAAATAATTTTGGTGCCGTTCACATACCGAAGGGCGGGCAAGGAAATCGGCTCGCCGACGATGGTGCGCGTCGCCTCCGGCGTTTCCTGAATAATCAACATGGAGGAATAAATTTCGTCGGTGCGGAGCAGGAATTCGTCGCCGCGCATGCCGTCCCACTGCACGGGCTCCGCGGGAATCGTGTTCCCTTCGATTTTCTTCAGCAAATTGTTGTTCTGGTCGACGACGATGAACGCCCAGGTCTCGTTTTCACCGGGCGGGGGCGGCGCGTTCGGGCGCTTGTCCACAAGGATCGGCGTTGGAGGCGGCGGATAAGCCTGCACAAAAAACGGCGGCTTCGGAAATTCAATCATCGAGGGCTTGAACGTTTTCGGGCTGTGCACGTCCATCATCGCGATCTGTTTTTCAGAATCAACATAATCGAGCTCTTCAGACAAAATCCAATCGGTCTGGCCCAAGCGCGAGAACGGGATCACGTCCTTGATCGGCGCGTCGGGTTCGGGAGCCACGCGTTCGATCGTCACTTTCTCGCGCGATTCGCCTTTGATGGTGACGTCCATCGGCGCCGCAAACACCGCGGTCGCGCTCAAGAGACTCACCAGATGAATTAAGTTTTGTTTCATAAATTTAGCTCAGCGTGTAGTTAAACGTGATCGTTCCGACTTCGACGCGGTTCTCGCCGTCCGTCAGCGGCACAAACTTCCATTTGCGCAGCGCTTTCTTGGCCAATTCGTCCAGTTCAGGATAACCCGAGGTGCGCACGACCACAATGGCATCTTTCACGACGCCGGTCGGCTCCACGGAAAATTGCAAAACAACCGCCGCTTCAATCCCCTTCTGTTCGGCCCACGCCGGATACTGCGGCACTTCCTGATGCAGGCGCGGACGATCTTTCAGTTCGCCGGTCAACTGGAACATCTCTTTCTTTTTCTTCGGCGCCGCGACCGCGCCCGCTGAAATTTTGGAACCGGAACCGCTGGCGACGCCCGTTCCGCCGACCACACCACCGGCAACTCCGCCCAAAACACCGCCTTCGCGGCCGCCTTCAAATCGTCCTTGATCTTGCTTGGTCGCGACAGCTCCGCCGCCGATCACGCCGGTGCGGCTGCTGTTCGGCGTATTGATCCGGCCCGCGCCCGCGTCGCGCGCGATGATGCTGTCGCGCAGGCCCAATTTCTTGCCGTCCAAGCTTGCGCCGGCGATATCTCCCATCTTTCCCCGATCCGCCTTTTGCGGCGGCGGTGCGGTGAAACCTTCCTTGCTCCCCGTCTTACCGGTTTGGATCGCGATGCGCGGCGCAGACGGATCGGCGATGGACGGTCCGCCGCCAATCGACGCCAGCGATTCGTTCTGCGCGATCTTAAAATTGCCTTTGTCGGATTTGAGCGAGTCGCGGTTTTCAACAACGCCGAGTTTCTTTGCTGAGAGCGGCGCCACGCCGGCGCCGGCGGTCTTCAAAGAAATCTGCTGCTCCACCAACTTGGCGTCGGCCGCGGTTTTAAATCCTTCTTTGGTCTGGAGCCGCGGTTCGATCTTCTGCGGCGACGACAGCTTCGGGTCCAATTTAATTTCTTTGGGCGCGAGCGCCAACTGCTTCGGCGGCTCCACCACTTTCGGCGGCGGAGGCGGTGGCGGCGGCTCTTTTTTGACCAAAGCCTTCAAACGATCGGCCAGGCTTGGCTTGGCCGCAATCGGCTGCGGCACCGGAATGTCTTCTTTCTTTTCAATCTGGTCGAGCATGACCACTTCACTCAAACGGTTCTTGGTCAAATCCTGAGCTTTCTTCTTGGCGTCGACCTTAATGAAATAAAGCGGAACGTGCAGAGCCAACGCGGCAATCAGGCACATGATATCGACGCGCAGCGGCGTGTCGTAGCGGTGCCAGTTGATATTTAGATTAAACCCCGCCGCTCCGGTCATGACGCCTCTTCTCCCGGTTTTATTTGTTCCGTACCCACGCCGATGTTCTTCGCGCCGGCTTTTTTGCAGCGCGTGATCAACTCCGTGAGGCTGATGTACGACGATTCCTTGTCAACGCGCAGAATCACCAAAATTTCAGGATCCTCTTTAATCAATTTCGCCAGCATGGGAATAAAATCATCTTCGTTCTGCACGATATCGGTGTTGATGGCCAACCGGCCGTCCGGCGAATACGTGATCGCGATGTTGCGCTCTTTGCTTTCAATCGTTGACGCTTTCGGCAATTTGACCGGCAAATCGGCGGTTTCCAGCATCGGAGAGGTCACCATCAATATAATAAGGAGAACCAAACACAGGTCGATGACGGGGACGATATTGACGCCGGCAATCGTGGGCTCTTCTGAAAGCATCGACCGTAAATTCACGACTGAATTCCCGCCTTAACCAGTGAAATTTTTGAGGCGCCGTTCTGCTTGGCCAAATCCAAAATCTTGACCACGAAACCAACCTGGATGTTATCTTCCGCGGAAACGATCACCGGGCGGTCCGCATCGTCGCGCAGTTTTATGCCGATCTGCTCCGCCAAAAACTCTTCGGAATCCACCTGCGTGTTGTTCAAAAACATGCCTTTCGACGTGATCTTGACGAACAGCGGGTCCGGCGTTTTTTCGCGGCTCTTTGAGGCCTTCACCTTATCGATCTGCGGCGCCTGGACGCGAATCATCGACGACATCACCATGGGCGAAAGGACCATGAGGATGATGAGCAAAACGAGAGACAAGTCGGCCAACGGCACGACGTTAATCTTGTCTGTCTCGTCTAGGTCGTCGCTTTGATTCATTTCCATAACGCCTGCTTTCCTTTTACTTGCTGCGTCCCAACGTCAGGAAGATCATTTCCTGGCTGAAGATGTCGATGTTCGAGAGCGCGTTTTTCATCCAAATGTTGAGCCAGTTGTAAATCATGGCGGCCGCGATGGCGACCGTGATGCCCGCGGCCGTCGCATAGAGCGCTTCGGAAATACCCGCGGCCACGATGGTGGGACCGCCGGATCCAGACACGGCCAAGTCATGAAAGGCCGTAATAACACCAAGGACGGTGCCCAGAAGCCCGATCAGCGGGCAGATAAAGCTGAGCGTACCGAACACCCACAAGCGTTTGCCGAGAATCGACTGGAGGCGTTGATGGTAGAAGAGCACCAAGCTTTCGCGTTCGGAGCGCGGCATGTGCACCGCGTCCAACTGGGCCGCGATCGCCTCTGAAACGAAACCCGAAGCGCGCAGCGCTTCTTTTTTCGCGGTGTCCAAATTCCCGCTTTTAACGGAAGCCCGGATCTTGTCCAAATCGTGCTGGTTCACGCGCCCGTATTTCATGTAGCAGATCCACCGCTCGAACATCACGCCGATGCCGATGATCGAGAAAAAAACCAGCACCGGAATAACGTGGCTGATTGCCAGAATTTCGCGAAACGTCAATGCTTGCATAGGTCCTCCGTTCCTGAATTATTGGTTCAAAACTTTTTGCAGCTCGTCCAAACGCAACTTGGCGTTGGCGAGCGTTTCTTCGTCGGAGGCGTACTTCGCCACATCCGAATACAGCTCCAGCGCCTTCTTTGCGTTCCCCTGAGCGATATACAGCTCCGCCATGCGGCTGATACCCGCCAAGCGGTACGGATCGTCCTTCTTAGACACCGAAAGCAGCTTTTCGTAGGCCTTTATTTCTTGGTCGGATTGGCCAGCCTGGGCGTGAATATTGCCGATCGAATAGATCGCCGCGGGGTACTCAGGGACCGACGGGTCCACCTGTTCGTAATATTTGATGGCTTCGGCCGCGTTTCCGGCCTTTTCCTTAATCTGTCCGGCCTGAATTAAAAGGCCGGCGCGCTGAGCCGGGTCTTTGGCGCGGGCGAGCAGGCTGGTATAAGCCGATTCGGACTCCGCGGTTTTGCCGATCTTGGCGTAGGCAACCGGAATGTTTTCCGCGGCGTTCTGCGCGAGCGGATCATCCGGATAGCGCTGCAGGAAATTCTCAAATGTGACGGCGGCTTCCTCAAAACGGTTTTGATTGAACAAGCTCACACCCAGGCGGAACAACGCGGTCGGCGCCTGGTCGTCGTTCGGATATTGGGCCAGGA
>CAZCJA010000003.1:8738-29197 GCA_964499015.1 uncultured Elusimicrobia bacterium | reverse complement strand
CGCTTCGATGTATTTGGTCTGCGAATAAAGCGATTCGGCGCGGTAGAACGAGGACTGCGCGGCCAAACTCGACGCCGGGAAATTGATCAGGATTTTTTCGAAATAGTTAATGGCGCTAACGTAATCCTTCTCGTTAAAAGCCTTCGCGCCCTTTTCCCAATACAGATCCGCCAGGACCTGGGTTTTAACCTGCCCCTGCGTCAGCTGCTCAAGCTCTTCGTCGGTTTTGCCCACTTGCACGTAGGCGATCTGGAGGAAGTCCTGCACGCTAACGGATTCGGGCGAACCCGGATACAAAACCAAAAATTCCTGATAACGCGGAATGGCTTCCTTATAATTGCTGGCGTTGTAATAACTGTGCGCGAGCTGCAGGCGCGCTTCTTTCACCCGTTCGCTGGAAGGAAACTCATTAATGTACGCCTGATAGGCTTTGACAGCCGCGGTGGAATCACCCAAATCGAAAAGCGTTCGGGCGGACTGAAACATACCCTTCTCGGCCAACGGGCTTTCCGGGTGCTTGGAAGCCAACTCACCCCAGGTTTCAACCGCGTCCTTATAATATTCAAGCTTGTACAGCGCCTGGCCCTGCTGATACAGCACTTGGGCGATGCGGGTGTCTTTCGGAAAATCCTTAAGGAAGGTTTTGTAAAAAGCGATCGCCTTCTCGTAGTTCTTCTGGTTGAAATAAATATTTCCGGACTGAAGCGTGGCCAGAGCGAGCCAATCCTGCCGTTTTTTCTGGGTGGCAATCGCCGCGAATTGCTGCAGGGTTTGAAAACCGGCCTCGAGCTGGTTGGTTTCCGCCTGCGCCACCGCCATGCCTAGATAAGCGAACGGCGTCAGCGGATGATCAGGCGCGGCCGCCAAAAATTGCTGATAGCGCTTGAGCGCGATGTCGTAATTGCCGAGGCCCAACTGACCTTCGGTGATCCACAACTCGACTTCCGGATACTCGCGCTTCACGTCCGCCGGGAGCATTGCCCAATGGTGATTGACGTGCGTGACAAGTTCCTGCCAACGCTGAGCGCGCACATAGGACATGGCCATCAACTGCAGGGCGCGGGCGGAATAGGCGGAGTTCGGAAAACGGTCGACAACGGTTTGGTATGCGGCCAGTGCTTCGGCCGGCTTGCTTACTTTGTCGTAACAGTAGCCTTCGACCAACAAAATCTTCGGCGTTAGTTCCTGGTCGTAGAATTTATTTAGGCCTTCTTCGGCCAGCGCCAACGCTTCCTCATATTTATTCAACGCGGCCAGCGCCCACATGAGCTGGTAGTTTTCGTCCGGCGTGCGGTCTTTGGAGCGGCCTTTTTTCTTGATGCGGTCGGCGAGCTCGGGGATGCGATCCATCTCGATCAGCGATTCGGCAGTCAAATGGCTGACGCGCTCGGCCAATGTCGGGCGCATGTCCATTCGTTCCATTGGTTGAAGCCGCGCCAGGGACGCGTCATAGCGCTCCCGGCGAAAATCGGCGGCGGCCAGGCGGAATTGCGCCTCGGCCTGCAGGGTTCCGTTCGGATATTCGGTCAGCCAGCGCTGGAAGCTTTGGTATGCAAGCTCGAAATCCTGCTGTTCATAATAGGTTTCGGCAACTTCAAAGGCACCGCGCTGGGCCCAAACGGTGCCGGGAAATTTTTGCGTGAGCTGCTGGAAATAGGAAAGGGCTTTGGGCAGAAGACCCAGACGGCGATAGGACAACGCCGCAAAATAAAGATTTTTCGGATCGTCCAAATCTTTTTCAAAGAACGCGAGCGCCCTTTGATACTGCTCATTCTGAAAAAGCATGATGCCGAGCGGATAAAGCGCGCGGCCGTAGGTTTTGTAGTACTCGTTTTCGAGGAGCAGGATGTCCAAATGCGCCTGGGCGCTGGAGCGGTTGCCCTGCGCGAGGGCGGCCATGGACATTCCCAAGGTCGCTTCCGATTCAAGCGCTTTATGACCGCTCGAACGAACGCGCGAGAATTGGTCGTACGCTTCGCCATAAAGCCCCATGTAGAAGTAGCATTCGGCCAAGCGATACTGGAAGCTGGACAATTTATAGAGATCGGCGAGCGGCGCTTCGGTTAACTGTAAATAGGTTTGTGCGGCCTCGCGGTAGTTTTCATTATCAAAAAGAAGTTCGGCCATCGTGGCGCGCGCGTTGATGGTGACGGCGCTGTCCGGCGGCTGGGATTCCAAATGGAATGAGAGCGCTTTGTAGAAACCTTTGGGGTCATTTCCACGGAATTCAATCGAGTATTCGGATGCCTTGCGCGTGGGGTTGAAGCGTTTAGCGGCGTGTGCATTGGCCGCTGCGACGAGAAGTCCCGCGATGACGACGGCATGAGATACGTATTTCGATGATAGTTTTCGTGTCATTTTTGATGAGCTCTGGATAATTTTCAGTATAACAGAAGGGTCCCGCGTTTGCCAGGTGACAAATTTTTTTACATGATCGACGTAAAAGTGAGGCAATTGCATGTCCATTCTTGTTGTTGGTTCCGTCGCTTTCGACACAATTAAAACCCCATTTGGTGACGCAAAAGAGGCGCTTGGCGGCTCGGCCACCTACTTTTCCTACGCGGCCAGCTTTTTTGCGCCCGTCAGCATCGTCGCCGTTGTCGGCACAGATTTTCCCAAAGAGCATATTCGCTTATTGACGGACCGCGGCATTTCCACGGACGGGTTAGAGGTGGTGAAGGGCAAAACGTTCCGTTGGGCCGGCTCGTACGAGAACGACATGAACTCCGCCAAAACGCACGCCACCGATCTCAACGTATTTGAAACGTTTAAACCCAAAATTTCTTCGAACCTCGCCAAAACCCCGCACGTCTTTTTGGCCAACATCGACCCGGACCTGCAGTTGTCGGTACTCGATCAGGTCAAAAAACCCGCTTTGATCGGCTGCGACACCATGAATCTGTGGATCAACATCAAACAAGACAGCTTGAACCGCCTTTTGAAAAAAGTCGATGTCTTCTTATTAAATGACGGCGAGGCGCGCCTCTTGACCGGCATCACCAATCTGGTGAAGGCGGGCTACGACCTCTTAAAACGCGGCCCCAAAGTGGTCGTGATCAAGAAAGGCGAGCACGGCGCGATCCTCATGACCAAGGACTTCTTTTTCGTCTCCCCAGCCTATCCGGTCCAAGACGTCTTTGACCCGACCGGCGCGGGTGACTGCTTCGCGGGCGGTTTCTTCTCCTCCCTCGTCACCAACGGGAAATATTTCAACGAGACCTCTCTGCGCCAATCCATTATTTACGGCACCGTCATGGCGTCGTTCAATGTGGAGTCCTTCAGCGTGGAACGCCTCAAAACGGTCAGCCAGCGCAATATCGTCGACCGTTATGTCGAATTTCAAAAGCACACCCACTTCGGCGCCGCCGACCACTCGACCAGTTTCCGGCCCGCCACACTCCAAGGAGCTAAATAACAATGGCCACGCTCGTCCTCGTCCGTCACGGACAATCCCAATGGAACCTCGAAAATAAATTTACCGGCTGGGTCGACGTTGAACTCACGCCGGCCGGCGAAGCGGAAGCCAAAAAGGCCGGGCAGAAACTGAAGGGCTACAAGTTCGACCAGGCCTTTACCTCCGACTTGAAGCGCGCTCAGAACACGCTGGCCCATATCCTGAAAGAAACTGGCCAAGAGAAGATTTCCATCACGAAAGACAAGGCCCTAAACGAACGCCACTACGGGGATTTGCAGGGACTGGACAAGGCTGAAACCGCCAAAAAATTCGGCGACGCACAGGTAAAAATTTGGCGCCGCAGCTACGATATCGCGCCGCCAAACGGCGAAAGCTTGAAAGACACCGCCGCGCGCACGCTGCCGTACTTCAACAACACCATCATGCCGCTGCTCAAAAGCGGCCAAAACATCATTATCGCCGCGCACGGCAACAGCCTGCGTTCGATCGTCATGGATTTGGACAAACTCACCAAAGAACAAGTGCTCGAGTTGAACCTGGGCACGGCCCTGCCGATTGTTTACGAGGTTGATAAGACGGGAAAGGTAACGGGCAAGAAAGAGCTGTAAGTTAATCCGCGGCGACTATTCAGCCGCGCGGACCGATTTAACGTTTTGCACCGGATAGGTGAACGCGCCGAGGCCCGGCAGTTCCACTTTGTAAGCGATCGAATCCTGCTCCTGCAAAACCCCTCGCACTTCGCGACCGCTCGTTAACGTCAACACCACGTCCTGCCCGACAAGCGATCCGCCTGTTTTAGGAGCCGCCTTTGCAACCGGCGCTGGAGCGGCTTTGGCCGCGGGCTTAGCGGCGGCGGTTTTCTTAACAGCCGTTTTCTTGCGAGTCGAACGGCGTTTGGCGCGCGCTTTTTTCACCGCGGGAGCCGGCGCTGCAACAACCACCGGTTTTTCCGGAACGGCGGCGACAGGAATAACAGGCGCGGCAGGCGGTGTTTCAGCAAGCGGAGCCTCGACCGCGGGTGAAACCGTCGCGGAAGAAATCAGCGGAACATCGGCGGCGGACTCGGTGGAAGCGCTACGGAAAAGGCCAAGGGAGGTGTTCACCTTCTCGCGGGCCGCCGCCAGATATTGATCGACCTGAATGGGCGCAATGCCAGATGGCAAAAACGCCAACGCCCCGACCGCGCCGGCGCCGACAACGAGAAGAAGCCCTCCAACAGTAATGCGCATAGGGATAACTTCTCCCAAATGCCTCCAAAATTCAAGCGGATTTTTAAATTAAGCTGTCATTGCGAGGGAGCGATTTTTTGCGACCGAAGCAATCTCAAGTTTATCGTACCCCTGAGATTGCTTCGCTACGCTCGCAATGACACCGTTTAGTCAAATTCGGGCGTGGGGGCGCCGTAGAAAAACGGCTCGGGCAGGTTTTTCTCAAAATCCACGGTCTCGCCCAGCAAGACCTCCCGCGCCGCGGCGACCACGTGCGGATCTTGAATCTGGCGTTCAATGGTGCGCAGGGCCACCGGCAGGCTTTCCACCGTTTTCATGTCGTGGATCTGCAATTCGCGGCCGTGCGGACCGATGAATTGGAACATCCGCGACTTGTACGCGTGCGAAAGAAGCGACAAATCGCCCATCGGCATGTCCACGCCGAGATAAGAAACCACTTCTCCATCCACCTCTTTTTGACGCGGCACAAAAACGATCCGTCCGCCAAATTCCCGCAACGCCTGCCGCGTGGGCGCCAGCCGGGCCAGTTGCCGCATTGCGTTATACGCGGGATGCTGGCCGCCCGTGCGCGCCAAATACTCCTTGAGCGCCAGCTCAAACGCCCGCGACAAAGACGGGAACGAATTCTCGTGTGTTTCCGTGAGCACATGGATATCGGGATCGCCGAACGTCGTGCCCGTGCCGCCTTTTTGGCCGAAGGGATTGGCCACGCACTCAATAATGTTCACGTAGCCTTTTTCAAACATGCGCAGCGCGTAGCTGAGCGCCTTGGGGTTTAAAATTTCCGTCGAATGCCGGTCCATGTCGTTGATGCGGATCACATTAAGAATTTCGCCGCCGCGCCCGGCCAGATACGCAAGGCCGTCGGTGTCCTGGGATTTGAGCGGGCGGCCTGATTCCGAATAGGTCGTGAAATCACCGGAGCGTGCGGCCTGCATGAGCGCGTACAAGTGGCCCGCCGCGTCAATGGCCTCGGGGCGCTTCTCCAGCGACAGATTTCCGTCGTCGTCGGCGGTCACGCCGCGCACCAACTGCTGCTCCACCGTCACCACGTTCGCCGGATCGAAACCGAAAAATTTATAGCGGTCGTTCAAAACGGAGAAGTGAACTTCGCTTAAATCATTTTTGCTGGTCACGAAGAAAAGCAGCTTTTGCTGTTTAAGCGAGGTTTGGTAAGCGTCGACCGCGTCCTGCCAATCAATACGGCCCGCATTTACTTCCGCCTGGATCACCCGCCGAATGGACGCGCGCAGCATCACCGGCTGTTTGGGGCCGAATTCGGATTCGGTGAGAAATTGGCGCACCAGCGGCGGAAGAGTTTTCCCCGCGCGCTCTATACGGTCAAAAAACGGCGCAACGTCGACCGAGTCGCTGAGCGAATCGCTGACGGAGAACGGGCGGAGCTTATAAAACGGGCCTTGGCCGAAACGCGACGCCTCGCCGGCCTGGAAAAGGACATGGACCACTTCGCCTTTCAAAATCGCGCGGTGCGCTTCGGCGCTCGGGGGTTCGATCAAATGAACGGTGTCTGCTTTGGCGACGCCCACGTGGACATCGATTTCGGTTTGCGGATCAAAAATGGGATTGGGGCCGTGCGAGCGGATAAAAACGTCGATTTCGATTTTCTTGCCGCGGCGCAGGAGGCGCCCCAGGGTTTTCTTTTCATGGTCGACGAGGCCTTCATCCAACTCGGCGAGCTGGGCCGCCTCAAATGCGTCGAGCGTTTTGAACGCTTCAATGCCGCGCTGCGCGCGACGAAAACCGCGCCAACGCGCTTCCGGAATCGGCGAATTCCACGACGATGCCTTCTGTGAGGGCTTGTCCACGCCGCAACTATATAAAAAAACCCCAGTCAGGCCCTCTCCGTCCTGACTGGGGGTGCGAATTGTCTCAGTGAAGAGACAAAGTGTTTGTTAAGCCTGTAGTGCGACCAGTATCTGCGTTTCGATCTCGCGTCCGAGCGATTGGCTAACGTCGATCTTGAATATACTCTGCACGAGGGACAGCAGGTCTTTGAGAGCGTCCGACGGATTGCGGAAACGCGTGTAGGAGAAAAGAGCCAGCGCCAAATGAAGCGAGTTATCGCTGACGGCCACCACGCTCACCCTGCCCGCGTATTTCGTGTTGTGCGCGGCCAGCACGTGCAGCGTCTGCCCGGTCAAGTCATCCTGAATGCCGGCGGCTTTAAAAACATCGGCGACATTTTCGCGTTCTCCTACGGATTGCCAATATTTTTTGGCGCCGACAAACGATGCGCTAACGGCGCCTTCCGCATCATTCATCCGGCCGACCAGGGAATTCATGGCCGCTTCATGGTCCAACAGCGACAAATCGGCGTTGTAAACCACGAGATGGACGCGATTGACCGGCGCGGAGACGGCGTTGTAACGGGCGTAGAGCGACTGCACCGCGGTCACCGCGCTTTCGAATTTGGCGATTCTGTCGGCGCCCGTCTCATGTGAGAAAAAGTCGGCGATGTTGACCGCCACGTACTGGACGCCGATCAATTCCATGTCCAGTTCCTGCGACGCGATCATCTTGTTAATCCCCTTGGCCAGGGCAACCCGGGAAATTTCAGATTCGGTGGCCAAGGGCAGCACCCCGGTAGAAACGAAGGACTCTTCGCCGCGCGGCTCCAAATCACTTCTGCGGGCGGACGTGAACCATTTATAGGCGGCAACACCGGCGATAACGGTAATTATCACTGGGATGGCCACAAAAAGCAGGACCGGGCCAAGGAACGGATCAATCCCGAGGAAATTAACACCGCTGGAATTATCGTTTGTGTCGCCGGGCTCCGCGGATGTCTTGTCGGCCCGGGCGGCATAATCGTATTCCACATACGGTTTCGTCGAAACCTTGCCGTCGGAATCAATCGTCACGACAACGTCGTGTAAATCAATATATTCATTGCCCGCAGAGAGAGCCGTGGCCAAGTCGAAAATCGTTCCGTCCGTTCCCTGAAATTCATTAACAATGCGCACGCGGCCGGAAAAGTTTGCATTCGCCAAATAGAAGGGGGCGCCAAAAATTTCCAATGATTTCAGGCCAAAAATGCCCATTTTGCCGAATGACCCTTCCAGCGTGGCCAAGTCGGCCCAGCCGCCTGCGTCTTTCACCCAATTAGCGGCTTCTTCGCCGGGCGCGGCTTCGCCGCGGAACACGATTTCCGGCAGCGGCACCCCCGCTTTTTTGTCCTTAAGCACCGAAGTGACCGGGTCGAGTTCGAAGCGGTTGGAATTAAAGACCAAATGATCGATCGGCGTTTTTTCCGGCGTGAAATGTTCGATGCGCGGCACGCTCACAAAATTGAGAATGCGGCTGACGCCGCGTTTCTTAAGGATCGCTTTGATTTCCGGGTCGGTGCTGGTTAAGAAATATTGATTGAAGTTGAGCAAGACCGAGCCGATGGCGCCGTCGACCGGCAAATAGCCGTTCTTCGCGTCTTTGGCAATGCGCGTCGGCGAGAAGGTTTTGGCCATTTCGTACAACAAGCGGTCGTCGGTGGCCGATTCGCCGGCGTTGCGAGCGAGCAACTGGCGCACGTCATTCAAAATGTCAGCGAGCAAATCCTCATTTATATAAATGACATTGGTGTTAAAGAGCTGCGTATCATCATTCTCGCCCAAACCCGCGTCGAAGAACCGCTCAAGCTGGCCGTCTTCATCTTTTTCGGCCGCTTTCGCTTGCGCGAGCTCCATCATGTCCGGAACCCAAACGAGTTTGTCATTGATCCATTCCGCGCGCAGACCGATTTTGCCGCCCTTTTTGTCGATGGGTTCCGCTCCCACCGTCACCATGTAAACGACATGCTTGTTTTCTTTCATGTGCGCGATGATGTCGGCATTGGCGCGGCTGTTCAAATTGTCGCCGTTGTAGAACACGCGGAAACGGTTTCTCGCGCTGGAGGCGCCTTCCTTCGCGCGCTCGACGCCTCGTTTGATGGCTTCGAAGAAGAACCACATTCCGAGCTGGCCGTGGCCGCCGGGCTGAGCGGGCGCACCGATTTCAGTCGGCAGGTTTTTCGTTTCGGCATTGATGCCGGGAATCACGTTTTGGAAATGGAACCGGATTTTGATGCCCAGCTCATCAAAAACCTGTTGGTACGTTCGATCTTTGCTGCCGATCCGCTGATCGACGCGATCATCGAGGTACAGGCTGGCGAGCAGCTTGTCATAGTGCGGCTTCGAGTCTTTGTTCACCAGAACTTCATAGGTCATTTGCTTAAATTCGCGGCGCTGCGCCTGCGCGATGATTTGGCGCAATTTAAGTTCGGCAATGCTGACGTCCACGCGAACAATCGCGGGACGGCCGCCGACGTCAAACCCTTTCAGTTCGACACCTCGATATTTGACGTCGGTGCCTTTTGCACCGATCGGCTGGCCTTGGTTGTAAATAACGCGCGTGAAGTTTTCACCCAAACCGGCTTCCATCGCGTTGATGACCGCCTCGCCGCTTTCAGCCAATTCTTTGCGAGCGCCGGCATTGTCTTTTTTTGCAGACACGATATCATCACTCGAAATCACGCCAAGGGTTTTCCATGCCGCCGCCCCATCGAACTTGGATGAAAGCCAGAAATTCTGCGTGTCCCCTGGCGTTCTCCCCGCAATCACATTGGTGATGATGCGCAGCACTTTGGAGGCGGGACGCAGAATCTGGTTCCACATAACGGCCAGATAAAACTTATCGGACTGCTCTTTCAGATTGTAAAGGCCTGCGGTGCTTGCCAACTGCGCGAGTTGCTCTTCGTTTAAATCATCTTCGTCAACAGACACGTCGTAGCCATCATTTGCATCTTCGCGGAACGCTTCATCGGCCGACAACTGGCCGGGAAGCTCGGGTACGCGCTCCGACCAAACCTCAATGAGCTCATCACCGGATTCGTCGACTGTTTCCTCATCAAGCGCGACAGGCTGCTCATCCTCATCCGCTTCTAAATCAGTAAGTAACCGCGCATAGCCTCGCCCAAATTGCATTTCCGTGGCGAATTCCATGCCCTCGCGGTAACCGATGTCGCGCCCTTTCTTAAGGGAACGGCGGCCATTAATAATCCATCCAGCCGCAAAAGAAGCGGCCATAAGTCCAATAACAGTCAAATAACCAAAAATAGTAAGCGAAGAAACCGCTCCCAGCATCGGGGTGGGTGAGGACGCCCCCATCATCATCGGCAACATCGCACCGCCGCCGATCATCAGCAAAATGTTTTTCACGCGCGTTGTATCGATATGGACCTTCTTAACCGAGGCATGGGATGCATCAACGCGGTTTTCCAACTTCTGCCCCATGGCTTGACGCAAATTGTGGCTGACCACAACGCCGTCAACACCGAGCGTATACAGCAATCTGTTGCTGGCGCTAAACGACATCGCATGAATTGGCCCAAGCGGGTGGGTCGCTTTGCCGCGCCACTGGCCGGTGTGTGCATTCAAAATGCGGACATCCGCATATGAAGCAGCAGCGATAAGTTCTTCATCCATGCTAAGCGCAAGCTGGTCCGCCGGATGAGTATCACGAACAAAAGGGATAACGCGGCCATTTTCAAAAACACGGATGATGCTGTCGGTGTGCCCGACAATCGTGCGCTTTTTACCGACCGCAAAAGAAGAAATATCGGCGGGAAAATCGTATCCGGGCAGCTGAAAAGACGCATACGCCTTAGCATGGTTCCACAAGCCTTGTCCGGCGGTAAAAACAGTATTGCCGTCGAATTGAACAGCTGTTTTGGCAACCCCAGTCGGCGCCAGAATACGCTCAATGTCTCGTATTTGGACATGCCACACGTAAACAGATCCATCGGCGCTGAGCACGGCGACTTCCTTGCCGGTGTCGTTTACGGCAACGGCCAACGCGGCATCAATTAACAGATTCGAGATGGAAAGAACTTTACCGGTTTTAAGCTCAACCAACTTGATGGTGGCCCTATCGCGCGTGTTCGCCGGTGGATAAACGGCGGCCAAATATTCGCCGGTCGGATTGAACCCGGCGGCGTTGTAGCCCGGAGTGAGGCTGATGCCCAAGCGCGTGTACTGCGGCGCATCGGCGGCAATTGCGGTTTCTTCTTTCACCAAACTATTGTCGCGTCCGTACCAACCGGCCAAAACCGCAAAAATCAAACCCCCAAAAAAGATGAGTGGAATTCCAATCTGCGGGTTGGCGTTTTTACTGAACGTAAGAACAGTGCCAATAAGTGCCGCGGATGCCGCAGCCAGAATTACGGAAAATTCCGTACTCACCAGGCCTTTACGGTCCGTCTTCGGACGGATCGCGGGAGCGGCGCTGCCGGATTCAATGGCCGCTTTGATGGCGGGCGCATTCACCAAGCCGCCGGCGGCGCGGAGGAAATTGACTTTGTCGCTGAGCTGGATGGTGGTTTCGATTTGCGGACGGATCACCGCAACGCGATAGCCATTTTTCTCGAGCGATTTGGTGAGACCCTGGGTGTGAAAACCGCCGGCCACAAACGCGACCACACGGTTCTCATCCTTATTGTTCTTTAAATACGACTGCACGTTCGCGGCCATAACGCGGTCGCGCAGCGTGGCGGCGCGGTAGAAGGCGCTGGCGCCATTGAACGCCGTGGACAAATCTTTAAAGGGAACCGCCGGGGTTTTGAAACCGTAGCCGAGCGATGTTTTCTGCTCGGCCATAAAAGCGTTGATTTCGCGGAGCTTAACGACGATGTCGTTCAAACGGGTGTCTTTCTGGCTATTCCATTCCTGCGGGATCATTTCCAAGGCGAAGAATTTTTCCTGGCGTTCGATCCAACGCTGGTGGGCGTACAGCTGGCGGGCCACCGGATGCTTGATGAGTTTTGCGGCCACGGCGGTTTCCACCGCGGCGATGATGTCGAGCGTCTGGTCGGCATCGACCGCTTCGGCGGCTTTCAAATACGACAAATAGGCTTCGATGGCCGGATTTTTGGTGCCGGCTTTGCGCAGCAGAGCGGAGTAATAGGCAACCGCGGACGTACGGCCTTCTTTAACGGCCACCGCCTCATTAACCAGGGCTTTCATCTCGGCGTCGGAGGCGTTTTTGGCGGCGTCGCGGATCAGCGCTTGTTGGGCGGCTTCAATGCGGGCGAAATCGAGGGATTTTTCTTTGTTAACGAGCTGCAGCAGACCGTTCATTTCCGGATGCCTGGCCATCACGGCGGGCGCGGCGTCGTTGAGCATTTTTACATAGTCAACGAATGAGGCGCCGTTCGAGTTAACGGCCTTACGCGCCTTTTCCACGCGGGCAAGAACGGGGTTGTAGTTGTGCTGGTTGAGAATCGAAAGCTGGCGGCTGATCTCACGAATTGAGACGAGTACGCGAGCTCTCTCTTCGGCGCTTACATCGCGAGCCTGAGTGTTCTTCTCGTGGAGTGCTTCATTTTCTACGCCGATAAGCTTAATCGCGCCCGGAGCGGCGGTGATGGCCGCGTATTCTTCGCCGAACAAAAGGCCTTTGCGCAGAAGTCCCGCGCCGATGTCGGCAACGGCTTCTTTATCATCCATCGAACTGATCAAGTCGGAATCGAGCTGACCTGAAGAGCCTTCCACGAAAACGAGCAGTTTCTTTCCTTTGGCGGCCGCGTGCTTTGCCAGCGCGCTGACAATTCCGTAAAGATTGGTTTGCGCGTTAACGTCCGTGTGAATATCCTGAATGTGGAAAATGGTGCGGTCGGAAGAGATTTGCTCGTCAACGATGTGTCCAAATGAGAGCGGGAGCGAGAATTTTGCGGTGTTTGATACCGCCGGCAGTGGCGCTATCGCCCGCAGCGCGGAGGCTTCCGCCAGCGGAATCGCTGCGGACTCGTACAACAAAATCAATGAGAGAGTGGTTGAGAGGGCCTTCAATAATTTTTTCATGTATCCATTCTATGGTTCTCCCCTTAAATTCTCATTAAGGTCTCGTAAAACAGTTGTAACAACAGATTTGAAAATGTGTGACGAAAGTCGCATGGAATAACGAGAGAACTTCAATCAAACTGGGCAGGTGTTAGAAAGATCCTGGTTGGCCTTTTTATTGCATGACATAGGCGGGCTTATCCCGACGAGTGAGGAGGTAGAGGAATGACGCTTATACGAAACAGCGCGATAACAATGGCGGTTTTGGTGGTTTTACCCGTGGCGATCTTCGGGATCGTGGCGGCACATTTTTTCCGGTTGGCTTGGACGCCATCTCCGAATTAAACCCCGCCAGAACGCGTCTCCTCGACGCGGCGAATCAGCCGGTCGACCCTCGACCGGAATTCATGCAGATCAAACGGCTTCACCATATAATCGTCCGCTCCGCCGTCAATGCCCGCAATCTTATCCTTGGTGCTGATTCGATGCGCGGTGATCATGATAATCGGCAGCGTTTTCGTTCGCGGCGCCGCGCGCAGCTCCATTAAAAAATCCACGCCGTTTCCGTCCGGAAGCATGATGTCGAGCACCAACGCCTGCGGCAAGACTTCCCCTCTTAAGACGGCGCGGCCTTCTTCCAAGGTGTACGCGGTCGTTACCTTGTAGCCGTTCTCGGTCAAAAAATCCTCGAGCACGGAACAAATCATTTTCTCATCGTCCAAAATCATCACATGCTTGGTTGTGGTGTCACTCACATTAAATTCCTTTGACCAGAATGTTGCCGACGATATTGGCGGCCTCGTCGCAATGGTCGGCGGCATTGGAAAGATGCCGGTAAATTTCGCGCACTTTAAGAATCGTCACTACATTTTCTTCTTTGAACAAATCCACCAGCGCTTCCCGGTAGCAATGTTCAACGTAATTCTCCCGCTTCTTCGCATAGACCAGCTTTTCAGAAGCAATGTCTTCATTGTCCTCCAAGTTGGAGATCGCCTCGGCGATGGCGCTGGCCGCCTCGCCGAGCCCGCGAGCCATTAAAACCATGTGCTGATTGGGCATGACGCCGAACGCCATCATCTCTTCCACGGTGGATTTGGCGTAATCCATAATGTCATCAACCGCGCGCGACAACGCGTAAATGTCTTCGCGATCAATCGGAGTGATAAAGGATTTATTGAGCTCGTCGATCACGCGCCGGCGCAGCACATCCGCCGCTTCTTCCAGACGCAAGACGGTCTCGCCATGGAGCGGATGCGGGTCTGTCATGTAGATGATCAGCGCGTTCATCCCCTCTTCCACTTTTTTGGATTGTTCGAAGAGAAGCGCGAAAAAATTCGGCGGTTTTTTGCGGAAGAAAATCATGCGAGCTCCTTAAGCAAAGGGCGCAAAATGAGGCTTAAAAGCGCGGCGAGAAGCGCAGCCGCAGGAATGGTGATAAACCAGCCCGAAATAACGTTCTTGGCCACCTGCCATTTCACGGAGCGCGGGTTGCGCGCGGCTCCGGCCCCGACCAACGAACCGGTCACCACCTGTACAGTGGAGGCGGGGAAACCCGTTGAGGCGCAGGCGAGGATCAACCCGGCCGCGGTCATATCCGCGCACAGTCCTTGCGGCGGGCGCACGCGGTAAAAACTCATGTTCTTCTGCAGAATGCGGCGGCCGCCCATCAACACACCGAGCGCCATGACGCCGGCGATCACCAAGCGCAATTCCAGCGGAATGCCCGGCGCGGCATGGGCGAGGCCGAGAACTAGCAGCATCAACCCCATGATGATTTGACCGTCGTTGGACCCATGAGCGAACGAAACCATAAAACAACTGAGCGCATGCAGCCGGTCGAAAATTACACGGACGCGCGGCGTCATCCATTCCCCGGCGGAACGAACAATACGGGTGACCGCCGCCGCGACGACAAAACCAATCACTGGGCTGGAAATCAGAACCGCAATAACGCTGAGCAAAGTGGAGTATTTAACGTGCCGTCCGCCTTCGAGAACAAGCACCGCGCCAAGCAGCGCGCCGAAGAGCGCCTGGTTGTTGGAGGTGGGCCAGGCGTTTCGCCAGCTGACCAAGCCCCAGATCATCGACGCCAAAAATGCGGAAATAAGAATGGCAATCACGTCCTCGGGGCGGCTGGCGGTGACGTCGAAAATCTTACGGCCCACGGTCGCGGCGACGGCGGAGCCGAAGAGAAGAACGCCGGCGAATTCAAAGAGAGAACAGATGAAGAAAACTTTTTTGGGACTTAAGACGCGCGAGGAAACGACGCTCGCAACGATCGTGGAGGAATCGCGGACGCAGTTGCTGAAGGCCATGAGCAGGACCAAAATCGCAATGAAAACACCCATCGTTTTTTAAGTGTAACAGCCATTCAGAGATACTGCCAGCCCGTCATTTTTTGACCGAAATCGAAGATTTCAGGATGAAAAATCTCCGCCAGAATTTCCAACGACTCCGCCAGCCGCGGGCCCGGGCGATTAAAGTATTGATTGCCGTCAACGAGAAAGACGCGGTTGTTGTTCACCGCCTGCAAAGCGGCCCACTCCGGCTTTTTGGTCAGCGGTTTGATTTCTTTGCGCCCACGGTCAATGCCAAAACCACACGGCATGACGATAATAATGTCGGGGTCTTTTTCGATCACGCGGTCCCAGCTAATCCAGCCTGAATGCTCCCCCTGTTTGGCCAAAACGTCGAAGCCGCCGGCCATTTCCACCAGTTCCGGCACCCAATTGCCCGCCGACATCAGCGGATCCAGCCATTCGAGGCAGGCGACACGCGGTTTTACGTCCGCGGCACGAGCTTCGCTCGAAATATCGCGCATTTGCTTCTGAAAACGCTTGATCACAGCGTCGCCGCCGTCTTTGACGCCCAGCGCAACGGCGACGCGTTTCATGTCGGCCCAAATTCCATCCATCGTCATCCCGCCGGTCGAGATAACCGTCAGGCTCTTCCCCCATTTGGCGCCCAATTTTTTCTCCACGTCCTTGCTCGACACCGCGCAAACGTCGCAATGCGACTGCGTGAGCACGATATCGGGCTTGAGTTCATTCAAAAGCACTTCGTTGATTTTGAACAACGACAGGCCGTTTTTTAGATGAGCTTTGACGTTTTTATCGATCTCGGCGCTGGAAGCGTTGTTGTCGATGATTGAATGTGTGCAAACGGGAAGTTTACGGATGGACGCAGGGTAGTCGCATTCATGCGAACGGCCGACCAGCATTTTTTCTTGTCCAAGCGCGCAAACCATCTCGGTGGCGCTGGGAACGAGGGAAACGACGCGCGGCATGGCGCCTTTAGGCGGCGGACGGATTTTCTTTAAGGACGGAAAACTTCGACTCGGCGAGAGCGAACGAACCGAACAGCACCGCGGTGAAGAAGGCGTCTCCAATCAGCGTCCAGCGGAAGAACGGTAGAGCGGCGATGTAGCACTGCTGCAGTCCCGCCATCGTCAGCGGATAAAGCTGGCCGGCGAACCACGTGCCGAAGTTGGAAATCAAAAAGAATTGGAACGAACCGATAAGTGCGGCGGCGGCGATCGGTCCCGTACGGCGGCGCTGGCGGATCGCCATGCCGATCACGACGTTGAGGCAGAAGCTCAAATAAACAAGAACCATCCCGTCGTAAAAACCAAGGAAAAGATCGCTCAGAAGAAGCGCGGCCACCGGCACCAGAAACGCCTGCCAATTTTTACTGAAGTGCGCGCCGGCGAAAATGGCCATCGCGCCGACCGGAGAAAAATTCCACGGATGCGGCAGGATCCGCGAGAGAGCCGCCGCCAGAATCATTCCGGCTATTGTGAGAAATCGAGGGTTCAACATGCCGCACATTCTAATCATTATCGAGGTAAGCCAAAAGAGCCTTCCACGCTTTTGTTTTTTCCGTGAGCGAGATGGCCGCGTTGGCCGGGCTGGTCGACGGCAGGTAAAACACCGGCCGGCCGACGTCGCCGTGGTTTTTTAGGAACGTGTTGTAGGCAAACTTTCCATTGATGAAGATCGCCCGGATGTTCGGATATTTTTTTAACAGCGCCGGGATGGGCGTGACTTCCGCGCAGCGGATGTCGCTGTCGAGCGCGCTCTTGCGCTGGCACGACGCCAGCACGTCCCAGATCGCGATTCCATGGCTGCGGACCAGTCTTATCCGCTCCTTATATATAGAAGGGCGTTCTTTCCCCAAAATTTTGGGGATGATGTGCCAGAAATGGTTGCCCTCAAAGCCGTAGTACTGCTGTTTGCGCAGCGCTTCCGGCCCGGGCATCGAACCCAAGACGAGTATCCGGGAGTTTTTATCCACGAGCGGTTTAAAACTGCGCAAAACTGGATCTACAGCCACGAACGATTCCGTGCCACGAATTGATAGCCCCATTCCGTTATTGTTTTAAAGCCTGGGAGGTGCCGATACAAAAAATAAGGCCAGGTTGCTCCGCCAATCGCAAGACTGCGAAAGACCGCTTCCGCGCCCGAACAAACGCCGCCATCGGGCGTAAAGAGGTAGACGGATTTTGCAAACGCCGCCATTGGAACGGCCGGAAAACGGGGCCCGGCCTGTTGATACGCTTCATAAGCCACGGAGCCCCCCGTGGCTTTTTTCCACCGCTCGATCCATCGCCGGCAAAAGCCGCAGTCGCCGTCAAAAATAAGAGTTGGTTTTTCTGGTGTCATATTTTGAAATACTTTTAGTAATACACGTCACGGAGGACAAGATGAAAAAAGCCATTCTCGCTGCCGCACTTATCGCCGGATCCACCGCCATCGCTCGTGCCGATACGGCCGAAGCCAAGCTCGTTTCCACGTCCACCTCCACCTACGTCTCCGGACTGGTTAAATTTGAAGACACGGCCGCGGGCCTTAACGTATCCGCCGTCATCGACAAAGCTCCCGAAGGCGCGCACGGCTTTCACATTCATGAGTACGGGTCCTGCGAGGACCTGGGCAATAAAGCCGGCGGACACTACAATCCCGAGGGCCACGAACACGGCCACGTCGGCAAGACCAAAATGAGCCACCCCGGCGACATGGGCAATGTGATGGTCGGCGCGGACGGGAAAGGCAAACTGGATATCGTTCTGCCGGGCGTCGCTTTAAACAAAGGCAAATATCCCGTGGCCGGGCGGGCGGTTATCTTCCATGCTAAACCGGACGACTTAAGCCAGCCCCTGGGCAACGCCGGCGGCCGCATCGGCTGCGCCCCGATCATCTTGACGGGAAAATAGGTTGGGGTTAAAATATTAGGGAACAAATAACGGCCTTCAGCCGTTATTAGAAGTGAAAAGTGGGCATTTTGTATACGCCCATTTTTTTTGAGCTGAATTTGGCACTCATCCAAAGCGAGTGCCAGACATAAAAACACAGGAGGTAAACTATGTCACTCATTCAATGGAAAGCCAAAGAAGCATGGAACCCTTTCCAGGAATTGGAACGGGTCATGGAGCAGTGGGACGGCGGCACCGGCCGTCACGCCTGGATTCCGGCCATCGATGTCGTCGAAGAAAAAGACGGCTTTAAAATCGAAGCCGAAATTCCCGGCCTAAAAAAAGAAGACGTCAAAGTATCGGTCGAAAACAAAACCCTCGTCATAAAAGGCGAAAAAAAGCACCAATCCGAGCGCAAGGAAAACGGGGTCCTGCGCACCGAGCGGACCTATGGTTCGTTCTATCGCGCGATGACATTGCCGGACGACGTGGACGCCACGCGCATTAACGCGGCCTACAGCGACGGCGTACTGACGCTGACCTTGCCGAAGCGCGCCGACGCGCAGCCGAAGCTGATTGACGTTGAGGTGAAATGATCCGCTTCGATAAATTAACAATGAAGGCCCAGGAGACCGTCGAAAAGACGGTCTCCCGGGCCCGCTCGCTTAAACACCAGCAGATGGAAACAGAACATCTGCTGGCCAGCCTGCTGGAGGTGGAAGACACCATCGTCGTTCCCCTCCTGCAGAAGCTGGGCGTCGACGTCGGTGCCCTGCGCCAAGACGTCGAGGACCTTCTGCTCAAGAAGGCCTCCGTGTCGGGAAGCGATCTTCGCGAGTATTTTTCGTCGGCACTCGAAAAAGTGTTCGACGCCGCGCAAAAAGAAGCCGATGATTTTAAAGACCAATTCATCAGCACCGAGCATTTGTTCCTCGGCATATTTGAGGACAAACGCACTGAGATCGAAACGATCCTGCGGCGCTATAATTTGCAGAAAGGCGCGGTCCTGGCCGCGCTGAAAGGAATCAGAGGAGTGCATAACGTGACCGATCAAAATCCCGAAGACAAGTACCAGTCCTTGGAGAAGTACGGCAAGGATTTAACGGCGCTCGCCAAGCAAGGCAAGCTCGATCCGGTGATCGGCCGCGACGCGGAAATCCGCCGCGCGATCCAAGTGCTTTCGCGCCGCACCAAAAACAACCCCGTCATGATCGGCGACCCGGGCACGGGCAAGACGGCCATCGTGGAAGGCCTGGCCCGCCGCATCGCCGGCGGCGACGTGCCGACGACGCTGAAAAACAAACGCCTGATTGCGCTCGACTTGGGCAGCATGGTGGCGGGCGCCAAATACCGGGGCGAGTTCGAAGACCGCTTGAAAGCCGTGCTCAAAGAAATCGAGGCGGCCGACGGCGAAATCATCGCGTTCATTGATGAGCTGCACACATTGGTCGGGGCCGGCGGCGCCGAAGGCGCGGTGGATGCGGCCAACATGCTTAAGCCCGCGCTGGCGCGCGGACAGATGCGCTGCATCGGCGCGACCACGCTGGACGAATACCGCAAATACATCGAGAAAGACAAAGCGCTGGAGCGACGCTTCCAGCCCATTTTTATCGGCGAGCCGTCGGTGGAAGACACCATCGCCATTTTGCGCGGCCTCAAAGAACGCTACGAGGTCTATCACGGCGTGCGCATCACCGATTCCGCGTTGGTTGCGGCGGCGACGCTTTCCCACCGCTACATCACCGACCGCTTTCTCCCCGACAAAGCCATCGACTTGATCGATGAAGCCACGTCCAAGCTGCGCATTGAAATCGACAGCATGCCGACGGAACTCGACGTATTGGAACGCAAAATCACCCAGCTCGAAATCGAACGCCAGGCGCTGAAAAAAGAAAAGGACGACGCCTCTAAAGGGCGCCTAAAAAAACTGGAACAGGAACTGGCCGAGCTTCAGGAAAAATCAAAAGCACTGAAGCAGTCGTGGAAAAACGAAAAAGACGTGATCGAGTGGATCCGCCGCGTCAAAGGCGATATCGAAAAAGCCAAGATCGAAAGCGAGCGTTTCGAGAAGGAAGGCCATTTGGACAAAGTGGCCGAAATCCGCTACGGAAAGCTGCGCGAGCTGGAGAAAGAGCTAACGGCCGCAAACGCCGCCCTCAAGAAAACGCAGAAAGAAGGCCAGATGCTCAAAGAAGAAGTCGACGAGGAAGATATCGCCGAAGTCGTTTCGAAATGGACGGGCATACCCGTCTCGCGGATGATGGAAGGCGAGGTTGAAAAACTGGTGAAGATGGAAGAGCGCCTAAACCAGCGCGTCGTCGGCCAGGACGAGGCGGTCGGCCTGATCGCCAACGCGGTGCGCCGCTCGCGCTCCGGTTTGGGCGACTTAAACCGCCCCGTGGGGTCGTTTATTTTCTTGGGGCCAACCGGCGTCGGCAAAACGCATTTGGCGAAATCGCTGGCGTGGTTCTTGTTTGATGACGAAAACGCGCTGATCCGCCTCGACATGTCCGAATACATGGAGAAACATTCGGTGAGCCGCCTAATCGGCGCGCCGCCCGGCTACGTGGGTTACGAGGAAGGCGGACAGCTGACCGAGAAGGTCCGGCGCCGCCCGTATTCTGTCATCCTGTTCGATGAGATCGAAAAGGCGCACAACGACGTGTTCAACGTGCTGCTGCAGATCCTGGAAGACGGCCGCCTGACCGACGGCCAGGGCCGCGTGGTCAATTTCAAAAACACGGTCATCATCATGACGTCGAACATGGGCAGCCAGTATTTCCAAACCGACGGCG
>CAZCJA010000003.1:0-8728 GCA_964499015.1 uncultured Elusimicrobia bacterium | reverse complement strand
TCGAAAGACACGCTGCAGAAAAAGGTTTTGGAAGCGGTGAAGCGCAACTTCCGGCCGGAACTGATCAACCGCATCGACGAAATCATCGTCTTCAACAAACTGAGCAAGAAAGACATTGAGAAAATCGTCGACCTCCAGCTCGCCGACCTACGCCACAAGCTGCAGCTGCGCAACATCACGCTCAAGATCAGCGCGGGCGGAACGATGAAACTCGCCGAAGAAGGGTTCGACCCCGAATACGGCGCGCGCCCCCTGCGCCGCATGATTCAGCGCGAGATCCAGGACGTCCTAGCGCTGAAATTATTGAAAGGCGAATATAAAGACGGCGACACAATCGTCGTGGAAGCGGATAAGAAGACGGGAGAGTTCAGCTTTTCTAGGAATTAATACTTGGCGGGCGCATCAGATGGAGGGCCATCTGTTTTCTGGGTGGCCTGCTCCGGATTCTTAACAAGAAAAACGACGCGCCGGTTGCGTTGGCGCCAACTCGCGGTGTCTTCCTCGGTTTCTCGCGGCAGGTTTTTGTTCTCGCCGTAACCGACGGCGGCGATATGCTTCGGCGAAAAGTGATGCTTCTGCAGTAAATACTGAACCACGTTGGTCGCGCGGGCCGACGACAACTCCCAGTTGGACGGGTACCGACCGCCGCGCGTGGGCACGTCGTCCGTATGGCCTTCGACAATCACGTCGTGCTTCTTCTCGGCCAGTTTGACCAGCGTCGGCGCAAGGCCGTCCAAAATCTGCTTCATCTGCTCCGACATATCGGCCGAGCCGCTTTCAAAAAATACGTTTGGGCCCTGTTCCTGCAGCGAAATCACGAGCCCGTCTTTGGTCATCTTCACGTCGCCCGCCACTTCTTCCTGCTTCATGGTTTCTTCAACTTCTTTTTTGGCTTCCTGCATGGGCTTGGACAACGACGCGGAGAGCGCGTACAAAATTAAATAGAAACAGACCAACTCGGTCATCAAGTCGGCGTAATTGACCATCCAGGCCGGCGCGGGATGCCCGATGAGAGTGACCCGGGGGTCGCTTTCTTCGATAAACCCTTTGGGGGCTTTAAGCGGCATGGCTTACTCGTTCGCCGCGGAGCTGGTGCGGATCAACGTGCGCGTGGATGGGTCCAGGTAGGCTTTCAAATTCGACTCCATCAAGCTCGGCGCAACACCGGTCTGCAAAAGCAGTACGCCGCGGATGATGATTTCCTTAATCAACAACTCTTCTTCCGAACGACGGCGGAGCTTTCCCGCCATCGGCAGGAACAACAGATATCCGCTGCCCAAACCGAAGAACGCGGCGGAAAGCGCCAGCGCCATACGCCGCGGCACTTGAGCGACGTCGTCGAGCGACGTCATCATCAGGATCATGCCGAGAATTGTGCCGATGATGCCGAACGCCGGCGCATAGGTACCAAGCGAGTTGAACACTTCCTGCCCCACCTTGTGGCGCTCGCGAATAAAGCCCAATTCGGTTTCCATCATGTTTTGGATGAATTCCTTGTCCGCGCCATCGATGACAAGCTGCACGCCGCGTTTTAAAAAATCGTTCTTGGTGCTCTTCACCTCTTCCTGCAGCGACAAGAAACCGTCGGTGCGGGCTTTTTTGGCAAAACGCACATATGTGGTGACGATGTCCTGCGTGTCGATGCGCTCGTTGCGCATTACTTTTTTCAGAACTTTAAAAACACCCAGCACTTGGGACAGCGGATAATTCACCAGCAGCGCGCAAAACGTCCCGCCCATAACGATCAAGATGGCTTCCGCATTAAGGAAGGGCAGAAACCCTTTCATGCCTTCCGCATGAAAAATGGTGATAAAAACCATCAAACCGCCGACCAAAATTCCGGCTATTGTCGCGATATCCATTATTTATTCCTATTTGTCATCGCGAGGCGACCCGGAGGGGCGCCGTGGCGATCTCATGAGATTGCTTCGCTGCGCTCGCAATGACAACTTTGTGTCTGTACTCAACAACCTTTTGAACGACGTCGTCGACCGATTCGCGCACCACGATATTGTTCCCTGTTATCAGCGTAATCACCGTGTCCGGCGTGCGCTCAATCTGCTCGATCAACTCCGCGTTGAGCGTAAATTCGGTTCCATTGAGGCGTTTGAGCGAGATCATTTATTCTTCTTCTTTGTGTCGATGATCGGCGTGTCCAAAATTTTGCCGATGGTGCCGAATAAGCCGCGGCCGTTCTTGGCTTCCTCTTCCATTTCGGCGATGCGCTTCTCAAACTCGCCTTTGTAATGGTTTTCCGCCTGCTGGATCAGCTCCTGCGCCTCGCGCTCGATCTGCATGCGCGCTTCGCGTGAACGGCGGAGCTCTTCCTTCAAATTCTCGTTTTCCCAACGCCACTTCTCGGCTTCCTTTTTCGCCTCTTCATTGATTTCTTTAACTTTGGCGTCCATCGCTGTTTCTTTTTCGCGCATCTGATCCAGGAATTCCTGTTCGGCGCGCTGGCGTGCCTGCTGCTCCAGCTCGTTCATGTCCACCTGAGGCTCGGCGCTTTGGCCGCCGGTCGCGGTCACGGACGTTTTCAGCGCTTCGAATTCAGCGCGATACGCTTTCTCCAGTTCAATTTTCTGCTCGGCCAATCTGTCTTCGATTTCGCGCTGCTTGGCTTGCAGCAGGCGCTCGATTTTCTTCTTGGCGTCGGCTTCGATGGAATCGCGTTCCGCGGCATGCTCATTCAGTTGGCGTTCGAGGGTATGGATACGGTTCTTAAATTCGGCGACCGCCTCTTCTTTATCGGTCACAAGCTGGCGAAGAACGCGCTCCTTATCGCGGTACATGTTTTCTTTTTCGTCCAAGGAATCCGCCGAGGCTTTCAACGATAAAAGACGCTGCTTCAGCTGGTCGACTTCCGCTTCCCTCTCGCCCAAGTCCTGCCTGAGTTTAAGGATGTTGTCGACGCCCTGCGACTGCATGATCTTCTTGTACTCTTCAATCTGGCGGAAAAGTCCCTGGGTTTTATCGCGTTCAAGCTGAAGCGCCTGTTGGGCGCGGTCCATCTCGGCTTGTTTTTTATCGATCGCGTCCTGCTGAATTTGCACCTGCGAAATTCGTTGGCGAAGCTCCTGCTCCACGGCGAGCTTGCTGTCCAAAATATCTTCGGCTTTGCGCTTCTCGGCCTGCATTTTCTCTTCGGCGGCCTGAAGTTGGGAAGCCAGCTCACGCTGCACTTCCTTCCATTCGGATTTGAGGTGGTTCAATTCGTCGCGCAGCGTGTTGCGCTCTGTTTCCAACTGAGAAAGTTGCTCGGACGTGCCTGAAACCGTTTCAGCAAGCGCTTGCGCTTCCTTCAGTTGCGCCTGCATGGCATCCACTTCTTCGCGCACTTTGTCGCGCGCCATTTCATACTCGCGCTTTACATTGGCGTCGTACCAATCGAGGCGGTTCTGCAAAACTTTGATGCGCGTTTCATATTCGTCCTGGACCTTGGTGATGTCGTAGCGGCGTCCCTGGTTGCTGCGCTCCAAATCGGAAATGCTTTTCTTGGCCTCGTCCAGGTCCGACTGCAGCGACGACGCGCGGCGGCGCGCGTCTTCAACGTCGCGCGCGTACGTGTGGGCCATCGCTTCGCGGCGGCCGATCTCCTGCTTCAAATTGTCGACGTTGGCCTTCTCTTCGCGGATCAGCGCGTTCAAGCGTTCGATCGTGTGGTCTTTTTCAACCAACTGCGCCTGCGTCTGCGCCAGTTGGACCTTGAGCTGGCCCATGTGTTCTTTCATCGCCTCGTTGGAAGCGCCTTTCTCGAGCAGCTCTTTCGCCTGCGTGCTGATTTGCTGGTTTAAAGCGGCCATCTGTTTCTGCAAAAGTTCGCGCTCCATCGTTGCCTGCTGTTTGGCGATCTCCAGCGTGGCGTCAGCCTCGCGCTTTAACGTGGATTTCTCGACGCGGCCCTGTTCTTCGACAAATTTAATCGCGGATTCCAGTTTGGCGACGGAGTCACGCAAGTTTTGGCGCTCGAACGTCAGCTGGTCTTTTTCCTGCTGGAACTTCGCGGTGACGCGCTCCAGCTCGCGTTCCAATTTCTCACGATCGCCGGAAATTGTTTTGATGCGGTCTTCCCAAAACGCCTTGTCATGTTCAGCCTTGAGCGCGACTTCCTGGCGGACGCGCGCGATCTCGGCGTCACGGTCGCGCAGGGAGGTTTCGAGGCCCGACTTCTCTTGGGCCCAGCGGTATTCCAAATCTTTAAGGCGCGTCGCGAAGTGCGACTCCATTTCCTGGGTGATGGTGTCGCGCTGATTGAGCTGTCCTTTTAACGTGGAAACCCACGCTTCGCGCTCCTCGGCCAGGCGGCGCTCCATTTGCAGGACTTTGCCTTCCGCTTTGCGGCGGGCCTCGTCCATTTCCTGCTCTTTCTTTTCGCGGCGCAGCTTGTCCTGAATTTCCTTGATGGAGGTTTCGACTTTGGCGGACACCGCCTCTTCCTCTTTGGAACGAAGCTGAGCCAGCAAAACTTTTTCGCGCTCCTCCATGAGCTTGCGTTCGAGTTCCGCGACTTTCTCTTCCATGGCCGAGCTGGCGTTTTCGGCCTGGCTCATTTGGGCATTAAATTTAGCGGCGGCCGGCGGCAAATTGGCGGGCGTCATCGGCGGCATTGCGCCGGGCGCTTTGGGCGTCATGGGCGGCGGAAAGCCTCCCATCGCGGGTGGAGCAAAAGGTTTCGGAGCCATTCCGGGAGCCGGCGGCATGCCGGGAGCGCCGCCCATCGGAGGCGCGGGTACGCGCGGAAGCTGCTGCATCGGATTGCGCGGCGGCACAGGGCCTTTCGGCAGTCCGGGTTTCTTTCCGGGCGGCGGAGGAACCGGCGGGCGGCTTGCGCCGGCGCCCGGCAGTCCCTGAGGCTTATCGTTCGGTTTGTCTTTTTCCAAGCTCATGCGGCATCCTTCGTTTTTGTCGATTCCGTTTTAGCGCCCAAGAGAGTCATCGCTCTCTGTAAATCGTGCAGGAACAGCTGCGTTTCCTGCTCCTCGTCGCGGAAAATGCGTTCCGCAAAATTCATCTGGCCGCCAAACTGCGTGTTGAACGCCGCCAAATCCTCCTGAGTCGCTTTCAGACGGTCCAACCAATCACCGATCAAGGTCTCACACTCCTTAATCTGTGCGAGAAATCGCGTTTTTTCAAGCTCTATTTGAATTTCACGCTGTTTACGGCTGCCATCGATTTGGTCCGTCAAATGAAACACGAACTGCTGGAGTTCGGACACTTTCTGCTCTTCCTGGGCCTCTTTGTTCACCGCCTCCCCCTTCTCCTTGGTGAAGGTGGACATCAATTGGTCCAACTGGTCGTGCAATGCGGCGCGTTCCTGCTTGATGACGTCCAAGCGGTTCTGCCACATGCTCCACAAGCGGTCGCGGCGCCACTGCCAGCGCTGCGACATCAATTCTTTTTCTTTGCTCGCGTTTTTGGACAGTGTCTCGTAACGATTTTTCAAATCCGACAAGCGCTGCTTCAGCTCGTCGCGTTTGGCTTCGAGCGAGCGGAAACTCACACGCGCCTCGCGGTCGATGCGCATCCGCTCCGCTTCGAATTCGGCCTCCTGGACGCTCTTTTTCATCGTCAGCGCGCGAACCTGGTTCTCCCAGTGCCATTTTTTCTTCTCGTATTCTTCGCGCAGGCCGTTGAGCTGTTTCTCCCGGCCCGTTTTTTCTTCCTGATAAAGTTTCTGCTCGTAATCGCGTTTTTCCGTCTCGGCCTTGAGCGCTTCCTTAAGCAGCGCTTCTTCTTTTTGGAAGCCTTCTTCGGCGTCTTTGCGGACGGCTTCGTTGTTGAGAATCAAATTCTGCAGCTCGATCTCGGTTTTATTCACCTTCTCTTCAAGTTCGCGCACGTCGGCGGCGCAGCGGCGCTGATCTTCTTCCGCTTTCTCGACGATGGTGGCCTTGTCGATCTCGAGCTGTTCTTTCGCCATTTTTATGGCGATGCGCGTCTCCTCGAGTTCCTTTTCTTTCTCTTCGCGGACCGTGCCGAGCTTGGCTTCGATGTCGGCGCGCTCCTTGGCCAATAGTTCATATTCCCGCTTAATCGCGGCCAACGCATTTTGCCAGCCCTCTTTCTTGCCGTTCACCTGGTCGCGCAGCAGCGTCAGCTGCTCTTCCTTCTCGGCGCGGAGTTTGGCGGCTTCGTTTTGGAATTTGGCGCGCGCGGCCTGATACGTTTTGTCCAACTGCGCATATTTCTGGATCAGTTTCTCGCGCTGGGTAAGCAAGTGGCGCTTCTGCTCCTGATAGAGCTCGTGCAGGGCGCTTTTCTGCTTCTCGATCGAAATCTGGTGCTTTGTTTTCTCTTCGCGCAAACGGGCGGTTTCGTGATCGGCATTGGCTTCCGCTCTGTGGATCGAATCCTGCGCTTTGCCGATCTCCGTGCGGGCGATGGCCGCGTCTTTCTCGACGGCGTATTTGCTGCGCGTGAAATCATTGGCGGCCTGGTCGACGTCGGCCTTCAGCGTCTCTTCTTCATTTTTCTTTTCGGCCGCCAGCTGTTCTTTTTCGGCCTCGCACTGCTTCGCGTACTCTTTGTAGAGGCCTTCGAGGGAATTCAAGCGCGTTTCGACCGCCTTGGAGAAACGGTCCATCCGCGTTTTCATGCGTCCGAGTTTTTTACCGAGCACGTCGTCCATATTTTTCCCCTCTTATGCCGCCGCCGAAAGGCTGGCGCGAAGCTGTTCCACCCAGGCCTGCATCTCCGGGTTGGGCTGAAGCGAAAGAAGCGTGTCATACGCGGCCAACGCCTCGGGATAACGGCCCGCCGAGTAATAGGCATTAGCAAGTCCCTGATAGCCTTCCACCGACTGCGGGTTCAGCTCCACGCACACTTCGAATTGCGTGATCGCTTCTTCGACGTTGCCCGCTTCCGCCGCGGCCATGCCGGCGTTGTAGGCCTGCGTCGGATCGCCGTGCGCGGCGTTTAAGCGCTGGGCGGCCAGGCCCGCGCTCATCTCGTCTCCGTCAAGCGTTTGAATTTTCCCGCGTTGGCGAAACGCCACTTTGCCGTCTTTCTCCATGGCCTTAACCAGGTCGACGATTTTGCGGCGCTCCTCTTCAATTTGGTCTTCGGTCACCGGACGGCCGTATTCCATTTCTTCTTTGAGCAATGTGACGGCGCCCTGCGACATGTTTTCGAAGAATTTCTGCTGGAGTTCCGGGCTCGTGCCGCGCAGCGCCTGCGCCAGCTGTTCGTTCTTCAACTCGCGAACGATCACCTGCATCGCTTGTTTCGGGAAACCGGCAAAGTCTTCCCACAAGAGAATATGTTCGCGGATGCGCTCGTAAACGGCGGGCTTTTGGTTTTTCAAATACTCGAGAATGTTTTCGCGGGCGAAACGGTCCGAGCTCTCGAGAATGGTGACGAGCTTGTCCAAACCGCCGACGACGAAATCAATTTTCTGTTTGATGTCTTCATTGATCGCCTGCACCTGCTCCAAAGACGTCTGGCGGTACATGGCGGTCTCGAGCGCCACCTTCGCCTGCAAGTCCGCGGGCAAGGCCTCCATTACTTTGAGCGCCCGTTCGGCGGTCAAGTAGGAGATCACCATGGCCACGATCCATGGCTCCTCATGGTGCAGCAGATAGGCAAGCTGCTTCAAGTTCTCGTCGGTGACGTAGGTAAAGGGTTCGAATTTTTTCATGGCTTCCTCCTGCGCCTCCAAAAGCGCTTGTTCCTCGGGCGTCAGTTCTCCTGAGCCCGCGCCGTCCAAATTGCCTTCGTCTTCGTTTTCCGTTTCGCTCTCGCTGTCGTTCTCATTCTCCGATTTGTTTTCCATCTCCACTTTGGATTTGGACTGCTCCTTCATGCCGTCGATGTAGTTCTTAAGAAAATCGGCGAGCGGACCGAGCAAGAACTTGATCAGCATGAACAAGGGCAGAAGCAAAAGCAGCAGCAAAATCGTTTTGAGGTTCAGCGAATCGATAATGTTCTTCTTCACCTGGTCGCCGGGGTTAACGGCGCCATCCGTGACAAAACTGGTGGCGCGGAAAAAGAGTTTGAGCACGTCTTTGTAGCGGTCGAACGACGACGTCAGCGTTTCCTGAGCGGCGACGATGCGTTCTTTGGGTATTTTGTCGTCGTGAACGACGGTGATGTCGAAGCGACGTAAAACGGTTTTAACGTCCATCGAGGCCTGCTGGGCCGCCTGTGTGTTGACGCTGGCGTCTTTCGGGGTTTCCTCTTTCGTCACGGATTTCGGCGCGGGCACCCATGGCAGCAGGAAATTTTCATCGCCCAGGCCGCTTTTGTTGTCCCGTTTTTGATTAAGAGCGGAACCGCCTTTGCGCGAGCTTTCCAAGCCGAGTTCAACGTTCACAAGGACGCTGGATTTCCCCTTGCCCAAGATGCTGTCGCAGATGCCCTGGGCCTGGCGCTCGGTGTCTTCCTTCATGCGCCGCTCTTGTTCCAAAACGATCGGGTCGGGGGCTTCCGCTTCGGCGTGAAGAAACGCCGCGTTATTGCAGAGTGAAAACGCGGCGATCAAAAAGGTGATCCGAGCGAGTCTCAGCCTTTTGGTCATCGTGTTGAGTGTAAGCCCCAAGCACCAATATTTCCAGAGCGAAATCATTCGCTGACTCCGAGCTGTTTCAGATATTCGACCGCGGTTTGGTTGTTCGGTTCCAGTTCCAGCGCGCGTTTCCAGAGTTTAATGGCCTTGTCTTTCTCGCCCAGGAGGAAGAACGCGGCGCCCATGCGGCCGATCGCGGTGACGTTCGACGGATCGATGCGCAGC
>CAZCJA010000002.1:51067-67236 GCA_964499015.1 uncultured Elusimicrobia bacterium | reverse complement strand
GATGGAAGGCCGCATGACGGTCTGCAACATGACCATCGAAGGCGGCGCGCGCGCAGGACTGATTTCTCCCGACCAAAAGACATTTGATTACTTGAAAGGCAAGAAACGGGCCCCTCAAGGCGCGGACTACGATAAAGCCGTCGAGAAATGGCGCACGCTGGCCACTGATCCGGGCGCGAAATACGACAAAGTGATCGAGATCGACGTCAGCCACATCGCACCGCAAGTCACCTGGGGAACGAGCCCGGGCATGGGCTGCTCCATCGAAGGCCACACGCCGGACTTGGCGAAAGTGTCCGATCCCAATTTGAAACACACCTATGAAAAAGCGCTCGAGTACATGGGACTTAAAGCCGCTCAGCCGATGAAAGGCCTCGCCATCGATCGCGTGTTCATCGGCTCCTGCACAAATGGGCGCATGGAAGATTTGCGCGCCGCCGCCAAAGTGATCAAAGGCCATAAAGTGGCGAAAACCGTCAACGCGATGGTGGTTCCGGGCTCACAGGTCGTTAAAGAAGAGGCCGAAAAGGAAGGTTTAGACAAGATTTTCAAAGACGCGGGTTTTGAATGGCGAGAGGCGGGCTGCAGCATGTGCCTGGCCATGAACGACGACGTGCTTTCCCCCGGCGAACGATGCGCCTCCACCAGCAACCGCAATTTCGAAGGACGCCAGGGCAAAGGCGGACGCACGCACTTGGTGAGCCCGGCGATGGCGGCAGCGGCGGCCGTGAAAGGACATTTCACCGATATCCGTCAGTGGGATTACAAATAATGGAAAAATTCATCACGCACGAAGGAATCGTTGGCCTGCTTGACGCGCAGCACGTCGACACCGACCAAATCATTCCGAAACAATTTTTAAAGCGCGTCGAGCGCACCGGCTTCGGCCAGTTCTTGTTCTTCGACTGGCGCTTCCTGAAAGACGGGAAGACGCCGAACCCCGATTTTGAACTGAATAAGCCGCGCTATAAAGGCGCCAGCGTGCTCCTTACGCGCGACAACTTCGGCTGCGGATCTTCGCGCGAACACGCGCCGTGGGCGATCCACGAATACGGTTTTGTCGTTATCATCGCGCCGTCCTACGCCGATATTTTCTTCAACAACTGCTTCAAGAACGGCATGCTGCCGATCGTTTTGCCGGCCGCTACTGTCGACAAATTGTTCAAGGAAGTGGAGAAGACGCCGGGTTATAAGCTTAAGGTTGATTTGCCGTCACAGACTGTGACGACGCCGTCGGGTGAGAAGATCAAATTTGACGTGAATGAATTCCGGAAGTACTGCTTATTAAACGGGCTGGATGATATCGGCCTTACGCTGCAGCATGAGGCGAAGATTGCGGCGTACGAGAAAGCGCACGCGCGATAAGCTCCATCCGCACATACGTAAAGAACGTTCCCGCCGGCACCACATTCACCAGCATCAACGCCAAAGTAAAAACAAAAACAATTAATCCCCCCGCAACCGCCAGCACGCCGAGAACTATTTTCGATTTGATCAGCGCCGCCGCAGCCACGCTCACCGCCACACCCGCCAAAACCGCTGCGATGGCGACCATGACCGAAAGCATGATCAGTCCGAGGCTCACGCCGATGGCCAATGCCATATAAAGAAAAAGCCAGCCGATCACCGCGCCGGCGCGGGCGCGCGCCAACGACCAGAGCAAGCGCATGCTCTCCCACGGAGTTTGCTTGGCCTGATCCATAACGATCGGCAGGAATTTCATCAAGAACCAATAAAGAACACCCAGCCCAATACTGATGAAAATCATCGCGATGACGCCAAGAACGGTTAAAACAAGGATCCCTTTGGCCGATTGGGTTATGCCGTAGTAGAAGCCGCCCGCCCCGGCGGCCGTCGCGGCGACAAATACAATTGCCATGCACGCAAAAATCCACAAATTGAACCGGAAGAGCAACTGTCCGTCAGCGGCGGTTTCCCGCCACAAACGCCGTATTTCAACCACGCCTTCGCGCAGTCCGGCCACCAGCACCATTTGCAGACGGCTCGCCAGCCAAAGCCCGGCGATAATAAATACAACGAGGATGACAATCAGCCCGCCGACGGCGGCATAAACGTACGGGCGCGCGGTTTGCCAATACCGCTCTATCGTGGAACGCGTGCCGGCGACAAACGTCATCGCTTTTTGAATTTGGACTTGTTTATCGGCGAGCTTCGTCGCTGGCCCGACAACGGGGATCGCTTCTTCTTTTTTGTTTTTATTCAGGTCGGAGGGAATGCCGCTGAAACCGGCGCCGCAGCCGCCGCTGAACAGAAGCAAGAAGAAGAGTTTTAACCAGACGGCTTTCTGGAACGGCAGGAGAAGGGCTTTGGTGCGTTTAAAGGCGGCGTCGACGGCGGCGGAAAAATCGTCCATTAAAGATCGGGCTGCGTGGGATTGGCGGCGCGGGCGTCGAAGAACTTCATGCGGAACGTGACGGTTAGCCCATCGATCGGCGATTCATCGGTTACCAGACGCGTGGTGCCGTCGGTCGCGATCAAATCCGGGTAATTGGCGCCCAGGAAACCGCCGAGGCCGAGGCCCAGATACATATCTTTGCTGGTGTTGTAGAAATCGACGACAAGCAGCGGCGCGTAAAACCCCGTTCCCCATCCCTTCTCACTGCCTTTGTAAACCGTGCCGCCCTGGTCGCGCGCTTCGATGTCCGTATCGGCATAGAACGCGCCGTAGCCCAGAGAAATGCCGATAAATTGATAGTGCAATCCGATCCGCGGGCCGATGAACGGTACAACGGTGGCTTCCGTTTCGTATTCGACTTCCCCCAAACCGGCGTATGTGAGGTCGAATTCACGCTCAATAACGCCGCCGCCGACGGTAAATCCAACATCCATATAACGCGACAAAATATAGGAGCGGGTGTATGAAACGAACCCTCCGCCGTCGAGTGGAATGTCGACCGCGAACTCGTTGATGGCTGGGGCTCCGATTGCCGCAATGGGCGACAGCAGCACTAGCATTGCGGCAGAGAACCGCTTAATCATTTCGCCTCACGAAGAATCGGACGAATCTCGGTTTTGGGAATGACCACGGTGACGGTGCAGGTTTTATCCTTAATGGACGTGCCCATCACCTGCGCGTTCTTGACCACGGTACGTATGCGTTTTTGCAGATCGATGCGTGGGATTTCCGCCTCATACAGAGGTTTTCCGGAGGCGGTTTTTTTAAACAAAATACGCTCGAGAAGCGCGTTTTGCGCAGCGGCGGCGGCACCGCCGCAAGCCAGGAGGCTGGCTTCCGTTTCATCCTCAATTTCGCTGGGAAAAGGGGCCGTGGCTCGAGCGGCCAATTCCGCCGGTCCTTCGCGGACAATCGGGCCCTTTGTCTTGCGCGACAGCGCGCAGGAAGAAAGCATGAGAACGGCCGTCGCCACAAACATCAATCTCACTGCGCGCCTCGTTTGGCCAGAAGGTCTTTAACCACTTTGATCAGGTCTTTATTGGCAAACGGCTTGGGCAGAAAGGCCTCGGCGCCGACATTTTCCAAGACGCTTTTATCGGATTCAAAATTGCGCGCGGCGGTGACGATCACGATACTGGGACGGTTCGGTATGCCGTGGATTTGCGCGGCGGCCTGATAACCGTTCAACTTTGGCATCATCACATCGAGCAAAACAACGTCGTATTCTTTCACTTTCAATTCGTTAACCGCCGCTTCCCCGTCGGGAACGCCAGTGACGTCGTGGCCGGCCATTTCCAAAACGTCCATCATGGCCTCAAGAATTTTGGCCTCATCGTCAGCGATTAAAATTCGTCCCATATCACTCGCAAATATATAAATTAGCACTCACGATGAACATTAAGGTTTTTGCGCTCGTCGGTTCGGCACTCGTTTTTACGCTCACTTTACCCGCCTGGCCGGACCAGACCGTCTTCCCCTCCCCCGCCCTGCAGCGCGTTAAAGCGGCCCCAAAAAAGTACTCGGAGGCGGCCGACGTCGTCACTGAATGGGCCGAAGCCGTTGATCCGTGCGACCCGGAAGAGATCTGCGTGGAAGGTGTTTTGTACAACCAAGGGCGGACGACGGCCAATAACGTGCGGCTTTTTGTGGAGATTGGAGCGTCCAAACACACCAAGCCGCGCACGTCGTTCCACAAGGGGCTCGATCAACCGGTCATGGCCCCGGGCGACCGGCAGGATTTTTCCTTTACGATCCCGCGCAGGATCCCCTACAAAGACAAAGGCGAGAAAAAAGAAATTGAAGTGGGCAAATACAACTTCCGCGTCACGCCCGTCTGGACAGGAAAAGAACTCTCCAGCAAGCCCGCAACTTCCCGCAAAAAGTAAAATTTTGCTACCTTAGACCCACAAATATCCTTCTGGAGGACATTCAATGCAGACAGGCATTCTTGGAAATCTCGACATTCTCTTCCGCTGGCTACACGTTATCGCCGGCATCGTGTGGATCGGCCATCTTTATTTCTTCAATTTCGTAAACATCCAGCTTCAGGCTTCGATCGACGACACGACCAAGAAATCCGTCAACCCGCAGCTGATGCCGCGCGCCCTCTGGTGGTTCCGCTGGGGCGCCATGGTCACCTTTATCCTGGGCCTTGTTCTTTTCACGATGAACTACATGTACATCCCGGGCGTCGGCTTCGGCCCGTCTTCGAATTTCACCACGGGCGACGGCATGACCTCGCGCGCCGTATGGATTTTGATGGGTATGTTTTTCGGCACGTGGATGTGGTTTAACGTCTGGTTTTTGATCTGGCCGACTCAGAAAATCATCTTGGGCGGAAAAGCCCCGGCGGATCAGCTTCCCGCCCTGCGCGCCAAAGCCGGTAAATTTTCACGCTGGAACACTTTTTTCTCCGGCCCGATGCTCTTCGGAATGCTTGCGCCCAACCACTACGGTTCGGCCAGCGCGCTGACGATCATCATCGCCATCTCCATCGGCATGATCGCCATTTCCTTGGCCTATCGCGCCTCCAAAAACGTCGGCAAAACCGTCTAACTCTTAACCGTCAAGGCTTCCTTAAGCCGCTTCACGATCAAGCGCACCGCCGATCGAATGGTGTTGCTCGCGCTTGCGCCGGCGGTTGAGTTGGCCCGCCCGACCCAGTAAATCACACCCGACTCCACGTTCAGCATCTTGGCGGTGATGCTCATGTCCGGAATGCCGACCGCGGGCGCGGGTTTCTTGGCGCGTGTGCGGCGATCCGGCGGAGCGGGCCGTGGAATGACCAGTCGTCCTTCACGCAATGGCGGCTGAATGGCACCGAGCAAAACGACGTCGGCCCCCAATGCCTTCCCCATCTCTCGCACCGCTTCCGTTTCGGCCAATTCCTTTCCGGTAAATGCCTGCTCGCTGATGATTTTTTCCGTCTTCGACCGGTCTATCGTCGTAAATCCCATAGCGGCCAGTTCTTTGGCGAACACGTCGGCCGCGATCTGGCCATAGCCCGCTTCTCTCCATGCCTCCGGGGCGGTGAAGTTAATTACCGCAACCTGCTTAACGTCGGCCACGGTGAACCCCTTGCGCAGGGATAACTCTGCCGGCGCACAGCCGGCCAGTAAAAAAGCCCCCAGTGCGAGTTTAATACGGCCGTTCATGCTGTCCCCGTTTCGCCGGCCCGATCTCTTTTATTTTTTCGCGGCCAAATTCCTTGATGTGCGCGTTGAAGTCCTCCCAGCTTTCGTGAAGCGAATAATCGAGCGCGGTGAGGATGTCTCCTTTGCGATTGATCACCTCACGCACAAACGCGTGCACACCGTTGATGCCATAGCGGCTGTGGATGTATTCGAAGGCCAAATAGTCTTCCGCGTAATCCAGCGCGCCGTGGGGCCCGTCCAGCCCGTTTAAAAGGCGTTCCGCGGCGAAACCGCTGTTGGCGTACACATACGACCGGAGCATTTGCTCCCCTTGGCCGGCGGCGTAAACGGCCAGGCCCTCGTGGAACCACACCGGCATCACCGTTGAGGCGGTGCCGGCCAGCGCGTCGTTCAGCATGGCGTGCGTCAGTTCGTGGGCAAAGACTTTCTCAAAATCGAAGTTGCGGTCTCCATACGCTTTGAGGTTAATGCGCAGTTCTTGCTCCATGCCGGCGGGCGTGCGCATCAATTGAACGTAGGCCAGAACGCTTTCCGATCCCCAAGGCACCTCATCGGTAAAACCGACCGTCATCGGAAACGACCAACCGTCCTGAAAATTAAGACCGGTCTTGCCGGCGATATCGATCAGCGTCTGGCGCATCAGAATCGGCACTTCGTTCATGAGACGGCGATAGGAATCGGTATAAGCGCCCTGATAGGATTCATCAAGGGTCCAAGCGTGGCGGGGGTCGGCAGTAGAGACGGAAGGAAGAGCGAGAAAGCTTAAGAAAACGAGGCGGCGAAACTTCACGCCTTGAGTTTGCGCACCCGCTCGGCGGCTTCGCGAGCGGCCTGCTCGATCGGAATCTCTTCGGCCTGCGCTTCGGTACGGCCTTTGAATTCCACCACGTTCTTCAGCAGGGATTTCTCGCCGATTGTAATGCGCAGCGGAATGCCGATCAGATCGGCATCCTTAAACTTGATGCCGGCGCGTTCGTCACGATCGTCTAAGAGAACATCGATGCCGAGTTTCAGCAAATCACTGTAAATGGATTCGGCGACGGTGCGCGTCCGCTCGTCGGAAACGTTGGCCGGCGTGACGATGACGTCGAACGGGGCGATCGGCATCGGCCAGCGAATGCCCCACTGGTCGTTGTTCTGCTCAATCGCGGCGGCCACGATGCGCGAGACGCCGATGCCATAGCACCCCATAATCATCGGTTTGGCTTTGCCGCCTTCATCCAAAACCGTCGCTTTCATCGCTTCGGAATATTTGGTGCCCAATTTAAACACGTGGCCCACTTCGATGCCCTTAAAGAATTCCACCGGCGTTTGGCATTTTGGGCACGGATCGGCCGGACGAATATTGCGGATGTCGCTGACGATCTCGGCCTTGTAATCTCGGCCGTAATTCACGTTTTTGATATGCACGTCTTTTTTGTGCCCGCCGGAAACGCCGTTCACAATCAGCGGAATCAACGCGTCCGCCACCACCTGGGCTTTTAAATTCATCGGGCCGGCGAATCCGACGGGTGAACCGGAAATCGCTTGGTATTCCGCCTCGGAGGCCGGACGCATCAGTTTGGCACCGAGCAACCGCATGAGTTTCGGCTCATTCAGTTCCGTGTCGCCTCTCAACAAGGCCACAACCGGTTTGCTGTCGGCAATTAAGAAAATTGTTTTGATGACTTTGTCCGGGGTCACGCCCATGTGTTTGGCGACGTCGTCCACTTTGTATTTGCCCGGCGTGGCCACTTCTTCAATGGTTCCCTGAGCGGCCGCGCCATTGGCGGCCGGCGTCACCGTTTCCGCGCGTTCGATATTGGCCGCATAGCCGCATTTGGGGCAGGACGCGATGTGTTCCTCGCCTGTATCCGCCAAAACCATGAACTCGTGAGACGACGTCCCGCCGATGGTGCCGGTGTCGGCCTCAACCGGGCGAAATTTCAGGCCCAGGCGCTCAAAGGTGCGCTTGTAAGCGTCAAAGCAGTCCTGATAGGTCTTATCCAGGTCTTCGGCGGTCGCATGGAAGGAATAGGCGTCTTTCATGTAGAACTCACGGGCGCGCATCACGCCGAAGCGCGGGCGGATTTCGTCGCGGAACTTGGTGCCGAACTGATAGAAAAGAAGCGGCAGGCTGCGATAGGAACGGATGTCGCGGCGCGCCATGTCGGTGATGATTTCCTCGGCCGTCGGCGCGAAACAAAATTCGGTGTCTTTGCGGTCTTTAATACGGAGGAGCTCTTTTCCGTAAAATTGCCAGCGACCGCTTTCTTCCCACAATTCCTTCGGCTGAATGTGCGGCAGCCACACTTCCATGCCGCCGATGCGGTTCATTTCTTCGCGAATGATCGCTTCAACTTTTTTGAGCACTTTAAAGCCGAGCGGCAACCATTCATACAGGCCGGCGGCAACTTTGCGGATGAGGCCCGCGCGCAGCATGAGTTTCGCGCTGACGGTATCGGCGTCGGCCGGTGATTCCTTTAAGGTCGGGATGAAATAGCGGGACAGTTTCATTCGCTGACTTTTTCAGCGGCCGGTGGATTCTTGGACGGCCAGATGCGCTGAACATCGTTAAACGTGGCGAACACAAGCAGGCTCATCAAGAGCGCCAGTCCCACAGTGTTGGCCGCGTTCATTGTCTTCTGCTTTAGCGGTTTGCCGCGAATGCCTTCGATGACGTAATAAAGAAGATGGCCGCCGTCCAACAGCGGAATTGGGAATAGATTGAAAAGGCCGATGGCGACGGAAATCATCGCGATCAAATAAAACAAGTCTTCCATGCCGGCCTTGGTCGCTTTGGCGACGACGTGGATGATGCCGATCGGGCCGGCGACGTCGGGTTTTTCCCGCGCGCCGATCTTTTGGCCTAAATAATAAATCGTGAACCACGAAATGTTCCAGCATTGCCAAACCGCTTTCTTGGCGGCCTGAACTGGCCCGACGCTTTCGCGCTCAAGGACCGGTTCCGCCGGCTGAATTCCGATCAACCCGATGCCGCGTTTCTCGTCTTTCTTCGGAACGATGTTGAACGTCATTTCCATTTCGCCGCGCTTGGCTTTGATTTCGGTCGGCTGTTCGGCGCGGGCGTGAATGATCGTGGCCACTTCGGTAAAATCCGCGACGTCTTTGCCGGCGACGGAAAGAATGGTGTCGCCGGTTTTAAGACCCGCAGCGGCGGCCGGCATGCTTTCCACCACGGTGCCGACCTGCGTTTTATTGGTTTGGATCGGCTGGCCCCAAATCAGAAGCATGCCGAAGAAAATAATGATGGCGAGCACGTAATTCATAAACGGACCGGCCAAAACGATGGGCACCCGTTTGTACCACGGGAAATTCATGAACTCGCGGGAACGGTCGCGCTCGGCTTCCGTTTTTTTCTCCCCGCCTTCCAGCACCGGCCCTTCATAATCGTCCGGTTGTTCTCCCGCCATGCGCACGTAGCCGCCGAGCGGAATCCAATTCAAGCTGTAGCGCGTTTCGCCCATCGTGAAGCCGAAGATTTCCTTGCCGAAGCCGAAGGCGAAGGCTTCCACTTTAACGCCGATGCGTTTGGCCACGAAGAAGTGGCCGAATTCGTGGATAAAAATGACGAGCCCAAAGGCAAATACGACGCCGATGGTCGAGCCGATGTTGGCCAAAATGGTTTCAAGCGACATGATGTTTTTTCTCCAGTGATGAAATGACGTTTCCGGCTTCTTTGCGCGCCCACGCGTCCATCGCAATGACGTCGGACAATTTTGGTTTGGCGTTGAACGCATGCGCCTTCAAAACGGCCGCAACGATCTTCGGGATCGACATAAACGAAATCTTCTTCTCGAGGAACGCCCGCACCGCTTCCTCGTTGCTCGACGACAGCACCACAGGAGCGGTCCCGCCTTGTTTCCCCGCTTCCAGCGCGAGCCGAAGCGCCGGGAAACGCGAAAAGTCGGGCTTGGCAAAATCCAGCCGTCCCACGTCCTCTAGATTCAACTTCTTCACCGGCGTTTGGTTCCGCGCCGGATACGTAAGCGCGTACTGGATTGGAATGCGCATGTCCGGGTGCGAAAGCTGGGCCAAGTTGGCCCCGTCTTCAAACTCCACCATCGAGTGCACAATCGACTGCGGGTGAATCAAAATTTCAATCTTTTCCATCGGCACATTGAACAAATGGTGCGCCTCGATGGCTTCCAACCCCTTGTTCATCAAGGTCGCCGAGTCCACGGTAATTTTGGCGCCCATCTTCCACGTGGGATGGTTGAGCGCTTCCTCAACCGTGATCGAGTCCAAATCGCGCGTGTCTTTATAAAACGGTCCGCCGCTGGCGGTGAGCAATATCCGCGCAACCGTCGACGGTTGGCCCTGCAGGCATTGGAAAATGGCCGAGTGTTCGCTATCAACCGGAATCAGCCGCGCCTTGTGTTTCTTGGCCAAGGCCATCAAAATGGGCCCGGCGATAATAAGCGCTTCTTTATTGGCGAGGCCAACGGTTTTCCCCGCCTTGAGCGCCGCCACCAGCGGCATAAGTCCTCGCGCGCCGACAACGCCGGAAATAATCACATCGGCTTGTTTGAGCGCGGCCAGTTTTTCCAAGCCCTCCGCGTGGTTCCACACCTGCGGCCGTTTTTTAAACCCGGCGAGCGCATTTGTCAGCTCCTGGGCGGCCGGTGTGTCGTCAATGGCTACGATCGACGGAGAAAATTCTTTGATTTGGTCCAGAATCAGCCGCACGTTGCGGTTGGCGGCCAGCCCAACGACGTTGTAAGCCTGCGGATTGCGGCGCACCACGTCCAGCGTGTTCACGCCGATGGAACCGGTGGAACCCAATACAACGACGTTCTTTTTGGCCATTATTGAAACCGTCCCGTCCCGATCAGCAGGTAATAAAACAGCGGCGCGGAAAAAATAAACGAGTCAAACCGGTCCAAGATGCCCCCGTGCCCCGGCAGAAGCGCCGACGAATCCTTCACGCCGAAGCTTCTTTTCATAAGAGACTCTACCAAATCTGATATTTGGGCGGTTATGGCGATGACCACGCCGTAAAACACCGCTTCGACGGGGCCCACCGCCTCGCGCAAAAACAATTGTTGAAAGAGTATCGCGATGAGGGACGCCAACACGGTACCCCCGATCGCGCCTTCCCAGGTTTTGTTCGGCGACACGACCGGCGCCATGCGGTGTTTGCCGTAGCGGCGGCCCACCCACCAGGCCCCGGTGTCGACGGTCCAAATAATGAGCAAGAGGAAGAAAATGAACGCGCGGCCGACCGGGCGGAAGCCTTCGCCGGCGGCAAATTTAAGGTCGCGGATCAGAAGAAGATGGCCGATGAAATAGGCGAGCAAAATCACGCCGCCGAGGGTCGTGATCGCGCGCAGGAACGAATAGCCCACGTCTTTGCGGAACAGCTCCCGGGTGAACACGATAAGCATCCACGCGGCCAGAACGAAGAACGGGCTCGGCGCGGCGCGCAGCGGGCCGATGGCGATGCCATCGATGAACAACGACAACAGAACGGCGATCGTGCCGAGAAGCGCTAAGACGAGATCGTTGGGATACCCCCCTTCTTCGGCGATCAAGCAATATTCCCACACGCCGATCAGGCAAATACCGAGGACCAGCAGGAAAAACGGCAGGGAACCGTACCAGGCGGCGGCCAGAACGATCGGCGCCAAAACGACGGCGGTGATGACGCGCGGGAAAACCATCAGTTCAACGCTCCGAAGCGGCGTTCGCGCGATTGATAATCGAGAACAGCGCGATAGAAATCAACGCGGTCAAAATCCGGCCACAAGACGGGCGTGATGTGCAGCTCGGCGTAAGCGATCTGCCAGAGCAAGAAATTGGAAATGCGGTTTTCACCGGAGGTACGGATGAGCAAATCGGGGTCGGGCAATTCGCCCGTGTATAAGTGAGAGGTCAGATACTGTTCGGTCACGTTGGTCACGCCTTTGGCCAGGATCGCGTTGCAGGCCTGAATGATGTCTTGGCGGCCGCCGTAATTCAGCGCGAGAATGAGTTTGAGGCCTGTGTTGTGCGAAAGCGTTTCTTTGGCGCGCTTTAGTTCCGCCTGCACGCTTTCCGGAAGCTGGGCGATGTTGCCGATGGTGCCCAAACGGACGTTGTTTTTATTCAAGTGCGCGACTTCGCTTTTAAGGGTGGACTTCAGCAGTTTCATCAGTCCGTCCACCTCGCCTTTCGGGCGCGACCAATTTTCCGTCGAGAAGGCGTACAGCGTCAGCACCTGGACGCCGAGCTGCCCGGCGGTTTCGACGATGCGGCGGACGGTTTTGGAGCCGGCGCGGTGGCCGAAGAGGCGCGGCATGTGGCGGCGCTTGGCCCAGCGGCCGTTGCCGTCCATGATAATGGCGACGTGCGCCGGGAGCCGGGTGCGGTCGATCTGCTTAAGAAGCTTATCTGCTTCCTGGGACATAGAGGAAGGAACTCGAGATTAAATCTCGAGAATGTCTTTTTCTTTGGCGGCCAGGATCTCGTCGACCTTTTTAATGTAGGCGTTGGTGAGACCCTGGATTTTCTCTTCGTTCTGCGCTTTAACGTCGAGAGAAATTTCTTTGTTCTTCTCGGCCGTTTTCAATTTCTCGATCGAATCGCGGCGGATGTTGCGCAACGAAACGCGGAATTCTTCGGCGAGCTTTTTGGCGATTTTTACCAAATCTTTGCGGCGGTCTTCGTTCAACGCCGGGAACGCGAGGCGGATGATTTTTCCGTCGTTGTTCGGCGTCACGCCCAAGTTGGCGTTCAAAATAGCTTTCTCAATGGCCGGCAAGGCCGACACGTCCCATGGGCGCACTTCCATCACGCGCGCCTCGGTCACAGCCACGTTCCCCACCTGGCTGACCGGCACCATCGAGCCGTAATAATCGACGCGCACGTTTTCGAGGAGCGCGGGAGAGGCGCGGCCGGTGCGGATGCCGCCGAAATCGACGTGCAGCTTATCGATGGCTTTCTTCATGTGGTTTTCTGTTTCGGGCAAAATAGTTTGCGTCAGCATAAGGCTCCTTTACGGCCTCACCAAGGTCCCGACCGTCTGGCCTTGGAGAGCGCGGGCGATGTTTTTGGGCTTGTGGAGATTAAAGATACGGATGGACAAATTGTTTTCTTGGCAAAGGGCGAGCGCGGTGGTATCCATCACGCCCAAGCGCTGGCGAATGGCTTCCGACAGCGTGATGTTTTTGAAGAACTTGGCGCCGCGTGTTTTCTTCGGGTCGGCGGAATAAACGCCGTCGACGTTGGTGGCCTTGAGAAGCTTGGTCGCACCGATTTCAGAGGCGCGCAAGGCGGCCGCCGTGTCGGTACTAAAGAAAGGGTTACCGGTGCCGGCCGCGAAAATAACGACGCGGCCTTTTTCCAAGTGGCGAATCGCACGGCGGCGAATGTAGCGCTCGCAGACCTGTGAAACGTCGATCGCCGACATAACGCGCGTCGGCACGCCGACTTGCTCGAGAGCGTTCTGCAGCGCCATCGCGTTGATCACGGTGGCGAGCATGCCCATATTGTCGGAGATGACGCGTTCCAGCTCGAGGCCTTTGCCGCGGGCACCGCGCCAAATATTGCCGCCGCCGATGACAATGCCGAGCTGGATGTTCTTCGTCAGAGAGTTCTTAATTTCCCCCGCGATGCGGAAGAGGTTGGAAAGATTGATGCCGGCCTGCTCTTCTTCAGCAAGCGCTTCACCGGAGATTTTGAGGACGACTCGATCCATTAAATGGTTTTGTTAGCTCGCGCCGACAAGGAAACGCGCGAAACGGGCAACTTTAAGTTCAAGGCCTTCTTTTTTCGCAACGCCATTCACCAAATCCTGAATTTTCGTTTGGCCCGCCGGGTCCTGAATCGAAACCTGGTCGACGAGGCACTGTTCCTTGTAGAACTGTTCGAGTTTTCCAGTCGCGATTTTCTCAAGAATTTCAGCCGGCTTCTTCTGGCCTTCCATTTGTTTTTTCGCGATGTCTTTCTCGCGCTCAATAATATCTTTTGGCACGTCGTTGCGGGAGACGTATTGCGGATTTCCGCCGGCAACTTGCAAGGCAAGCGCCTTGGCCAAATCTTTGACGCTCTGGTTCGACGAGGCGTCTTTGTTCGCATCAATCTGAACCAAAACACCGAGCTTGGAATTGTGATGGACGTAAGAGGCCACCACACCGTTCGGGGTCGTCAGGCGGGCCACGTCGTTGAATTCGATTTTCTCGCCGCTCTTCGCCGAAAACTCCTTCACGGTGTCGACCGAAAACTGGTCGGCCTTGGTCCATGAGGAATTTTTCTTGAAGGATTCGAGAATGGTCTTCGACAATTTGACGAATTCTTCGTTGCGCGCGACAAAGTCGGTTTCGCATTTGAGCGCGATCAAAACACCTTCTTTGTTGTTGTCGGCAATCCAGGATTCCACGCGGCCTTCGGAGGTGGTGCGGTCGGCGCGTTTGGCGGATTTAACGATGCCTTGCTCGCGCAAGAGGCGCATCGCGGCGTCCATGTCGCCGTTGGTCTCAACAAGCGCTTTTTTGCACTCCATGAGGCCGGCGCCGGACATCTGGCGGAGTTTCGATACGTCTGCGGCTTTAATTTCCATAGCGGGCATGACGGGCTCCTTTAAATTAATTAGAGAGAAGGCGAAACGCTGGCGCTCTCTGATTCGGCGAGAGAAATCGGCGTGTCGACGTCTTCGAGCGGCTGATTGGTCATCTGTTCGACTTCGTCCTGGGTCTGCTGTTCTTTCCCTTGGACGACCGCTTCGGCCATGAGGCTCGTGATCAAGCGGATCGCACGGATCGCGTCGTCGTTGCCCGGGATCGGATAATCGATCAAGTCGGGGTCGGAATTGGTGTCACAGACGGCCACGATCGGAATGCCGATTTTGCGGCCTTCGGCGATGGCGGTCATTTCGTTGGCGGGATCGATGATGAAAATGCACGACGGAAGCTCTTTCATGTCCTTGATGCCCTGGAGGGATTTCATCAAGCGCTTCATATCTTTCTCTCTCATGCCTTGTTCTTTCTTCGAGAGACGTTCGAACACGCCTTTGTCTTTCATTTCCTGGAGTTCGCGCAGGCGGTTCGAGGATTTGCGGATGGTTTCGAAGTTGGTCAAGGTGCCGCCCAACCAGCGCTCGGCGACAAACGGCGCGCCGCAGCGAGTGGCTTCTTGTACGATGGCGTCCTGGGCTTGTTTCTTGGTTCCGACGAAGAGAACGTATTTGCCGGTCGCGGCGATGCCTTTAACAAACGCATAGGCTTTCTTCAGTTCGCGAACCGTTTTCTGCAAGTCGATGATATGGATGTTGTTGCGGCTACCGAAAATATAGCGCGCCATTTTTGGATTCCAGCGGTGGGTTTGATGCCCGAAGTGAACTCCCGCCTCCAAGAGCGACTTCATCGAAATCGCCGGTTCCGTCGTTGCGACATTAGTTGATGCCATAAATAAGTTATCTCTCTCCTTTAAGTAATGATTTTTTCCTCAACAAACATCCGGGGTGAGTTGCCAAACCACGAAGAAATGATGGGAGCGGAATTATATCAAAATGCCCCTGAAGCACAACCCTGAAAACAATTGATTTCTAGGGGCTTTAGAGGACTATTTCCAGTAACGGACGAATAAGAGCGATATTTCAAACAGAATGTACGACGGAAACACCAGCAGCAACTGGCTGAACACGTCCGGGCCGGGCGTGAGCACCGCGGAAACAATCAATAAAATGACGAAAACATGTTTGCGATAACCCGCGAGCGTCACCGGATCCAAGACCCCTGCCTTGCACAACACCACCACCAACAGCGGAACCTGAAAAAGAAGCCCAAAGCCTACAACCATCCAAAATAAAAACGACAAATATGCCTGCACGGAAATCATGGGGATGAGCTCGGGTGTCGAGAAATTCAAGAGAACTTTGGCCGCCGCCGGCGCCACCGCGAACACCGACAGGCACGCGCCGCCAACGAACAGGCCGATACCAAAGGGAATGATCATGAGAATAAACGATTTTTCGCGGTCTTTAAGAGCGACGGAAATATAGCGGTACAGGTGATACAGGAAAATCGGGAACGCGGCGATCCCCCCCATGCCGAACGCGATTTTAAGACGGACAAACAGCGCTTCTGTCGGGTCGGTGAAAATAAAATGGCCGACCGGCTTGGCGAGCCAGCTCAGGATCGGATCGACGTATTGGTAGGCGAAAATGGACAGCGCGACAAACCAGACGAAGACATGCAGAACGCGGCGGCGAAGTTCATCCAAATGGGACGTGAGCGGTTGAGGTGTGTCCGACGACAAGGAGATTTTAAGCGTCGCGTTTGAGCAGAAGCTCGGCGAGGCTGACCAGCAGATCTCTCGACGGGGAGGTCGGGACTTTATCAAGCTCGCGCAGCGCGGCCTGAACATGGGACTTGGCGATCACTTCGGCGTAATGAATGGAGCCGGCTTCGTTCATCTGTTCGATGAGCGTGTTGATGGACGCGTTTTGCAGGTCGACCATTTCCAGGAAGCGCTTGATGTCGAAAGCGGCCGGCGCGTGATCGCGGAAGTGAATGAGCGGCAGCGTCATCTTGCCGTTCAACAAATCAGTGCGGAGGGTTTTTCCGACGACGAGCTCCGACCCGGTCAGGTCCAAAACGTCGTCGGTAATTTGGAACGCT
>CAZCJA010000002.1:0-51057 GCA_964499015.1 uncultured Elusimicrobia bacterium | reverse complement strand
ATGCCGTAGGACTCCAGCGCGAGTTGGACCGCTTCCGGCTGGTCGGCCAGGATCGCGCCCGCGCGGGCGGACACGCCGAAAAGAGCCGCTGTTTTCTTTTCGATGAACGAGAAATATTCGGTTTCGGTCAAGTCGTACTGGAAGCGGCGGCGCAGCTGCTCGATTTCCCCCGCGCACATGATCGAGGTGGATTTGGCGATGAGCTTCAGCAAAAGCGGATTGTTCAGATCGGCGACTTTTTCAAACGCGCGGGTGTACACATGGTCGCCCAAGAGAACGGCGGTGTCGACGCCGTACTCGCTGTAGACGGTCTTACGGCCGCGGCGCAGGGCTGATTTATCGATGACGTCGTCGTGGATCAGCGTGGCGATATGGACCAATTCGACGGATTCGGCGACGGAACGGGCGGCCTCGATCGGCGGATTGCCGAGACGGGAAGTAAGAAAAACGAGAGCGGGACGCACGCGTTTGCCCGAGCCGATAAGGACATACGATAGGAGTTCGCCCAAGAACCCGTCGGATTCGCTGGCAAACTTCTCCAACGAGGTGTTCAAACGGGCGAGTTCAGGTTTAAGTGCGTCTTTTAGTCCACGTTCAATGACTAATTTCATGATCCTACGATTTGGCGCACCCATCCCAAGAGGGGACCGGGAAAGATTCCGGCGAGAACGGTGACGGCCAACGCGATAATAACACAAGAAAGGAGCGCCGGACTATAGCCGACCGGCGAGGCATCGGCTTCCCGGAAGAACGCCTGTTGTGCGATCTTGAAATAGTAGTAAAGCGAAATGACGCTGTTCAGAACCGCAACAATCGCGAGCCAAGCAAGTCCCGGCGACTTAAGGACCGCCGCGAACACCGCGAACTTGCCCACAAACCCCGCCATCGGCGGGATACCGGTCAAGGACAGAAGAAAGAACACCAGCGCCACGGCCAAGCCGAAGGATTTTTTTGACAAACCGGCGAACACCGGGATTTCTTCGGAGTGAATCGTGTTCGAGACCATGATTAAAATCGCAAAAACGCCCAAATTCATGAACAGATACACAAATGTGTAGATCATCGCGGCCTGTCCGCCGAGCGATCCCCCGCCCACGAGCGCGACCAGGATGTAGCCGATCTGCGCGATCGAGGAATACGCGAGCAGGCGCTTGATGTTGGTCTGGTGAATCGCGCCCAGGTTGCCCACCGTCATCGTGACCGCCGCCAAAATGGCCAGCACCGGCGTCAGATTCAGCGCGGCGTGATTGTTAAAGAGCCTCAGGATAAAACCGATCGCGGCGGCTTTGGGCGCGATGGACAAGAAAGCGGTGATCGGGGTCGGCGCGGCTTCATAGGCGTCCGGCGCCCACATGTGGAACGGCACCATGGCCAGTTTGAAGCCGAGGCCGGCGACGAGGAAAACGAGAATCAAGCTCAGGCTCATGTCCGGGCGCGAGCCGTTGGCGGAAAAGGCCATCAGCGCGTCCATGTGCGTGGACCCGAAATAGCCGTAGTAGTACGACATGCCGAACAAAAGTATGCCGGTGGAAAACGTACCGACGAGAAAGAATTTCATCGCGCCTTCGGCGGCGGCGCGGCGCTTCAAAATATAGCCGGTCAAAACGAACGACGGGATGCTGATCAGTTCCAGCGCGATCACGGCGATCAAAAGGTCGGTGGCGCTCACCAAGAGCATCATCCCTACCGTCGAGAAAATCAGCAGGGCGCAGTACGTGCCCATCGGGACGTCGGTGTATTCGTAATAGTCGGATGAAATCCACAAAACGAGCACAACGGCCAGCGCAATCACGATTTTAAAGAAGATCGACGGCGTGTCGATGGAAAGCATGCCCAGCACCGTGCCGTAATTGGTCCATGCGGCCGGCGACGCCTTCGGAAGGAAGAAGAGGCTCGCGCCGATAACCCCGATGATGGAAACCGGAATAAAGGCTTTCTTGTGATTCGGAAAGAAGGCTTCCCACATCAGCAGGCCGAGCGCCAGAACGGAGAGGATGATTTCCGGCGTGATGAGCGCGATGCTTTTAAGGTCCATTGCGATGTTATCCCTGGAACGTTCCCGTCACGAGACCCAGCAAATGGCCGATGCTCACATTCATCAGATCGAGGAACAGCGCCGGATAGATCCCGAGGACGATGGTCAGCACCACGAGCGGCACGACCGTCACCAGTTCGCGCGTGGTCATGTCCGGCATTTTCCCTTCCCACTGCTTATTGAACTCGCCCATGAGGACGAGCTTGATCATTTTCAGGAAGAACGCCGCCGTCACGACAATGCCGATGACGGAGACGGCCGTCCAAATTTTGAAGTTGTGTCCGGCGAAACCGCCGCCGAACGCGCCCAAGAAGCAAAGGAATTCACCGACGAAGCCGGCCAGGCCCGGAAGTCCGAGGGAGGCCATCGCCTGAATAATGAGGAAGCCGGCGAAAATCGGCGTCTTTGAAGCCAAACCGCCGAAGGCGTCGATGTCGCGCGTGTGGGCGCGGTCATAAATAACGCCCACCAAAAGGAAGAGCGAGCCCGTGATGATGCCGTGACCGATCATCTGGAACACCGCGCCGGAAATACCGGCGTGCGCGGCGTTGGCGTTGCCCATCGCGGCGGCCATGCCGAGCAAACAGTAGCCCATGTGGTTCACCGATGAATAAGCGACCATGCGCTTCATGTCTTTCTGCGCCATCGCGCAAAACGCGCCGTAAACCACGCCGATCGCGGCGATGATCACCAAATACGGCAGGAAAAGCTGCGTTTGATGAGGCAGGATCGAATAGTTCACGCGCAGGATGCCGTAGGTGCCCATTTTAAGGAGCACGCCCGCCAGAATCACGGACACAGCGGTCGGCGCTTCAACGTGCGCCAGCGGCAGCCAGGTGTGGAACGGAAACGCCGGCACTTTGATGGCGAACGCGAGATAAAGCCCCAAGAACACGAGCATCGCGGCGCCGCCGGCCAGCTGCAGGCGGCCGTCTTTGGCGTACTGCGCGAGCTGGACCAAGTCGAAGGTCCGCTCGGAACCCGGCAAGCCCGTGCCGCTGGCAAAGTAAATCGCGAGCATGGAGAGCAGCATAAACACGCTGCCGAACAAGGTGAACAGGAAGAATTTGATGGCCGCGTATTCGCGTTTGGGACCGCCCCAAATACCGATCAAGAAGTACATCGGGACCAGCGTGATTTCCCAGAACACGTAGAACAGGAAGAAGTCGAGGGCGCAGAAGAGGCCCAACATGCCGGTTTCCAGCATCAGGAACCAGAAGAAATACTCTTTGGTGCGTTTGTCGATGCCGTAGGAAGCGATCAGGGAAATCAGCGACAAGAACGTGGTGAGAAGGAGCAGCGGGAAGGAAATGCCGTCGATGCCCATGTGGTATTCGATGTTGAACGCCGCGATCCAGGAGGCCTTCTGAACGAACTGCATGTCCGCGGTTTGGCTGTTAAACTGCGGCCATATCCAGAGCGAAACCGCGAGGGTTATCGCGCCGAACAATGTCGCGATAATTCGATGGGTTCGCGCGTCCTCTTTCTTGGTGAAGAGGATCGCAATGCCTCCGATCAGAGGTAGAAAAGTTAACCAACTCAAAACAGATGAATTCACAGCCGACTCCTTTTTTCCTTCTTATTTGTAATGGGATGAAACCCATATAAACATGGACACGAGGCCGATCGCCATCCAGAACAGATAGCTTTGCGCCAAACCCGATTGCAAGCGGCGAACGCCTTTGCCGAGCGCGCTCGCGATGACGCCATTGCCGTCCACCAGCACCCGATCCACAAATTTGTCGTCAAGAAGGCTGCTCAGCCAGCCGAACGCCTTCCCGGAAAGCCCCACGCCGTCGACGCCTTTCTGGTCCAAGAAATCATAGTCGACTTTGGCGGACAGGCGCGCCAGCGGATGATAAACGCGGGCGATAAAGAACAAATAGATTTCGTCGATGTAGTAGCGGTTCGTGAGCAGCTTATGGATGGGCGCGAGTTTCGCGGCCAAGAAATCGTCCTTGCTCGGTTTGGTCAAGTAGATGAACATCGCGCCCAAGAGCCCCGCGCCGAAAACAAACAGCGACGTTAGAAGAATGATTTTGTGGGCGGCATCGTGATGGCCGTCACCGTGTCCGGCGGCCTCCGCAGCGTGCGCGGCGCCCCACGAGATCCAGTGCCCCAGGTTTCCGTTGTACCACAAGAAGAAGCCGAGGCCGACGGACAGCGCCGCGAGAATCATGAGCGGGCCGGTCATCGTGATCGGCGACTCGTGCGCGTGATGGAACTTCTCTTTGTCCCGCGGATTGCCGGCGAACGTGAGGAAAAGGCTTCTGAACATGTAAAACGAGGTCATCAGCGCCGCGATGGCGAGCAAGACGAAAATAAGGATGTTGTGATTGTACGCGGCCGCCAAGACTTCTTCTTTGGAATAGAAACCGGCGAACGGCCAGCAGCCCGCGATGGCGAGCGTGGCGATGAAATAGCAAAGCGCGGTGATCGGCATTTTCGTGCGCAGGCCGCCCATCTGCCACATGTCGTTGGTGTGCACCGCGTGGATCACGGAACCGGCGCACAAGAAGAGCAGCGCTTTAAACGCCGCGTGCGTGGTCAAATGGAACATACCGGCCGCGTAACCGCCGCAGCCCAAGGCCGCCATCATGAAACCGAGCTGAGAGACGGTGGAAAACGCGAGCACGCGCTTAATGTCGCGCGAAACCAGGCCCATGCTCGCCGCGAACACCGCGGTGATCACGCCCACCCAGGCGACAACGTCCATCGAAATGGGAGCCGCTTCAAACATGAAGAACACGCGCGCGACCAAATACACGCCCGCGGCCACCATCGTCGCGGCATGGATGAGGGCCGAGGCCGGCGTCGGGCCTTCCATCGCGTCCGGAAGCCAGACATGCAGCGGAAACTGGGCCGATTTGCCCATCGCGCCCAAGAACAACAAGATCGGAATGGCGGCCAGCACCCACACCGGATAGGCCGACCCCAAAGACGTCAGGTTCTGATGAAGGTTCGGAATGTTGAAGCTGCCGAGATAATTAAAGACCAGAAGCAGGCCAAGATAAAGGCCCAGGTCGCCCACTTTGGTGGTGATGAACGCTTTGCGGCCGGCGTACGCGGCGGCGTCGCGTTCGAAATCAAAGCTGATGAGCAGGTACGAGCACAGACCGACCAATTCCCACCCCATGAAGAACTGGAGCAGGTTGTTGGCGACGACCAGCACCAGCATCGAGAACGTGAACAAATTGACGTAAGCGAAGTAGCGGCCGTAGCGCGCGTGGCCGTGCATGTAGGAAATCGAATAGATCTGAACGAGGAGCGCGACCAGCGTCACAACGACGAGCATCGTCGCGGAAAGGCCGTCGATGAGCAGGCCGAGCTGGAAGGTGAAATTGCCGGCGGTGAACCAGGAAAACGCGGACTCAAAGAAGCGGCCCTGCAAACCGACGCCGGGAAGTTCTTCCCCGTGCTTGTACACCGCGATCCAAATCAACAGCGAATGGATAAAGCCGTAAAGCAACGCCGCCACGCCCACCCAGGCGCCGTCCATGCCGATCCACTTGCGGAAGAAAATAATAACCGCGAACGCGATCAGCGGCGCGAGAACGATCCAGTAGGCGTTTTGAAAGAGGCTTAAGTCCACGTGTTATCCTTTAAGAATGTTGAGTTTTTCCGTCAAAACCGTTTTTGATCCGCGATAAATCGCGAGCACGAGAGCCAGTCCCACCACCGCTTCGGCGGCGGCCAGCGCGATGATGAACACCGCGAAACCGTGCCCCCACACTTGGTCGGGGTACAGCGCGCGGTTGAACGCCACGAAGTTGAGCGCGGCGGCGTTAAAAAGCAGTTCGATCGACATCAGCACACCGACCATGTTGCGCCGCGCCAGCACGCCGTAAAGGCCGATGGCGAACAAAACCGCGCTGACAATCAAAAAATGATGCGGGCCGATGTTCATGACGAAATCTTCTTGGAGGAGAAGAAAATGGCCCCGACCAGGGCCGCCACCAAGACCAGTGAAATGATTTCAAGAGGCAAAAGCATGCCGGACATAAAGAGTTCGCCGATCCGTCCCGTCGTCACCTGCGGCTCCGACGGCACCACCGTCATCGGCCAATTGGAGACCGTTGTAATGATCACGACCACAAAGAAAATGGCGAAGAGCGCGGCGCCGAGCGCCTTATCGTTCACCTGCACGCCGGCCCAATCGGACGGTTTGCCGGACAACAGAACGACAAACAGAAGAACGACCATGATGCCGCCCGCGTACACCAGCAGCTGCACGGCAAAGAGAAAATCGGCGGCCAGCATCGCGTACATTCCGCCCACGGCGAGCAGCGACAAAATCAACCAGAGCGCCGAGTGGAACACGCTGCGCACGGTGACGACCATGATCGCCGGAACGATGGCCATCGCGGCCAACGCGTAGAAAATGACGGCTTCCACTAGTTTGCTCCCTTGGCCGCGGTGGCGGCTTCTTCAATTTTTTGAACCGGGACCTTTTCCCCGCTCGGCATATAACGGTACCACTGCTGGGCTTCCGGGCCTTTGCCGACGGTATCGTCGGTGGTCGGGCCCCAGCGGACCAAGAAATCTTTGCGGTTCTCGAACACGACTTCGTATTCGTTCGAATGATGGACCGACTTGATCTTGGTCGGGCACACTTCTTCGCAGAGTTTGCACACGTTGCATTTGCCGAAATCGATCTGGTACCAAATCAAATCTTTCTTCTTGGTCGCTTCGTTTCTCACCCATTCCATCGAGATCACGTCGGACGGGCAGACGCGCACGCACATTTCGCAGGAGATGCAGATCTCCGGATGGAACGACAGCACGCCGCGGAAGCGTTCCGGCACCGGTTTCTTCTCGCGCGGGAACTGGAACGTGTGCGCCGAGGTGAAGTAGTAGCGAAGCGTGATCCACATGCCTTTGAGCGTCGCCCACGCGATGCGGAAGATGGTTTTAAGGTTCCAAAACATTAGCCGATTCTCCAGAGCATGAAGAAGCCCATAAGGACGATGTTAATCAGCGTCCACGGGATGAAAATCTTCCAGCACAAATCCATGATGCGGTCGACACGCAGGCGCGGGAACGTCCAGCGGGCCCACAGGAAAACGAAGATGAGCGCGAAGGTTTTGGCCATGTACCACGCCCACGACGGAATGAAATCGAGGAACGGAAGCGGGGCCGCGCCGCCGCCGAGGAACAAGACGGTGCCGACCAAAGAACCAACGAACACGTACGCGTATTCCGACAAGAAGAAGATCGCGAATTTCATGCCGCCGTATTCGGTGTGGAAGCCGGCCACAAGTTCGGATTCCGCTTCCGGAATGTCGAACGGCACGCGGTTGGTTTCGGCGATGGTGGTGATCAAATAAACCACGAAGGCCACTTGGCCGACGATCGGATAGAAAATGAACCAGCGCGGGAAGAAACCCCACAGCGGCGTGGCCTGCGTTTCGGCGATGCCGGTGAGCGACAGCGTTCCCGCCCACATCACCACAGGCACGATCGAAAGAACGCGCGGCACTTCGAACGAAACGACCTGCGCGGCGGCGCGAAGGCCGCCGAGGATGGAAAATTTATTGGCCGAACCCCAGCCCGCCATCAAGATACCGATCGTGGACAGGCCCGAAATCGCCATCACGTACAGAAGTCCGATATCAAAATTGAGCGCGACCAAGCCGTCGCCGAACGGAAGCGGCGCGAAGCACAAGAACGACGGCAGGAACACGATCATCGGCGCCAAGCGGTACGGCCATTTGTCGAAGCCTTCCGGCTCGATGATTTCTTTCAGGAAAAGTTTGATGCCGTCGGCGATGGTTTGCGCCCAGCCGTGCCAGCCGCCCACGTCCATCGGGCCCAAGCGGCCCTGCATGTGCGCCGCCACTTTGCGTTCCCACCACACCAGCACCGCGGGCACGGTCTGGATGATCTGAATCAGGATGAAAGCGGGGATGGTGAGCGAGAGAATGACCGGAATAATAGGAGGAAGGTTGTTCTTCTGGACCGTGTCGACGATAAACTTGTATCCCATCTGGAAATACGGGTGGAGTTCGCCGACGGCGGCGGCTCCGCCGATCAACACCGCGAAAATACCAACCAGCCAAATGGCCGCGCGGCGCCAGCTGGCTTTCATGCGGTGCTTTTTGGCTTCAAAGGCGCCTAAATATTTATTCAGCCTCTCCGGCGTCTGGATCGGATTGCCCATGAAATAGGGCGAGGCCGCCGCGGGTGCCGGTGCGGCAGCCGCGGGAGCTGGAGTCGGAGCGGGCGTAGGAGCCGGAGTGGGTGTTTCGTCGCTCATCGGTCCACTTCTCCCAACACAAAGTCAATTGATCCCAAGATCGCGATCACGTCGGCGACTTTCCAGCCGCGCACGAGTTCGGACAAGGACTGCAAATTGATGAACGACGGCGGCCGGATGTGATAGCGGTACGGACGGTCGGTTCCGTCGGAAACGATGTAGGAACCGAGCCAACCGCGCGGGCCTTCCAGCTGGTCGTAGCTTTCGCCGGCGCCGGGACGGTACACTTTGCCGACTTTTCCCATCACCGGGCCTTCGGGGAATTTGTCACAAGCCTGCTCGATGATGCGCAGGGATTCGGTCATTTCCTGCCGGCGGACCATAAAGCGGTCGTAGCAGTCGCCGTTTTTACCGATGGGCACGTCGAATTTAAAATCTTTGTACAGGCTATAGGTGTGGTCGCGGCGCAAGTCGAGCGACACGCCGCTGCCGCGCAGGATCGGGCCGGTGACGCCCAAGTCGATCGCTTTGGCGGCCGGCAGATGGCCGACGCCGATGGTGCGGTCCATAAAAATCGGGTTGTAGGTGAGGAGGCCGTCGTATTCTTTCAGGCGCGGCTTCATGCGTTCGCAGAACGCTTTCACGCGGCCGACCCAGCCTTCCGGCGCGTCCAGCATCACGCCGCCGACGCGGATGTAGTTGTAGGTGATGCGCGCGCCGCAGATTTCTTCAAAGAGGTCGAGAATTTCCTCGCGGTCGCGGCCGAAGGCGTGAAGGAACGGCGTGAACGCGCCGATATCAATGCCGAAGGTGCCGTAGAACACCATGTGGGACGCGATGCGGTTGAGTTCCCCGCAGATGATGCGCAAGTATTCGGCGCGCGGCGGAATTTCCACTTTCAAAAGTTTTTCCACGCCCAGGCAGTACGCCCAGTTGTTGTTCATGGCAGACAAATAATCGTCGCGGTCTGACAGAACAACGATCATCGGGTAGGTGCGGTTCTCGGCGAGTTTTTCCACGCCGCGGTGCAAGTAGCCCAAGTCCGGCACCGCGTCGGTGATCACTTCGCCGTCGAGCTTGAGCACAACGCGCAAAACCCCGTGGGTGGAGGGATGTTGCGGACCGAGGTTGAGCAACATTTCATTGTCGCCCACCTGCTCGATCATCGTTTCAAAAACGGGTCCGTCGGTGACGGGATATTGGGTTGTGGGCGTGGTCATTTCTTTTCCGCCATGTGGCCCATCGGTACGCCTTTGGCGTCGAGGCCCGGCGTTCCGACTTCAAGGCCGGAATCGTATTTGTCCGTCGTGTGCACGTAATCTTTGCGCAGCGGATAACCGGGGAAGCCTTCCCACATCATGATGCGTTTCAAATAGGTATGCCCTTTAAAGGTGATGCCGAACAAATCGAACACTTCGCGTTCCTGCCAGTCCATGCCCGACCAAATGTCCATCACGGTGTCGACTTCCGGGGAATTGCGCGGAATCTGCACTTTGACGATGATGCCGTGCTTTTTCTTGGTCGAGTACAGCGCGTAGACCAGTTCGAAAATATTGTCCTTAATATAGTCGACCGCGGTCATGTGGATCGGCAAGTCAAAAAGAGTTTCCGGATCGGTCTTCAAATATTTCGCCACCTCGCGGAGTTTGACCGCGGGAATGCGCAGCTGCGGTTCCGGGTCGCGGACGTACTTGTCCGGAACCGGGATTTCGCTGGTTTCTGGAAAACGTTGGACGATTTTTTTTACGAGGTCTGCGTTGTACATGGTCTAGGACTTGCGTGCGATGATCGCGGCGTCGTTGATCTCCCGGAGGACTTCGTTGGTCGGCTTAACGGGCTTGAGCACGCGTTTGCCGCCGTCCCAGTATTTGTCGATTTTCTTTTGAAGAGCGACGACGGCGCTGAAAAGGGCTTCGGGCCGAGGCGGGCAGCCCGGCACATAGATGTCGACCGGGATGACCTTGTCCACGCCTTTGGACACGGAGTAAGAATCGTAATACGGGCCGCCGCAGTTGGAGCAGGCGCCCATGGAAATCACAAAGCGCGGTTCCGGCATTTGCTGGTACAAGCGTTCCACGGCGGGCGCCATCTTCTTCACGACGGTGCCGGCGATGATCATCAGGTCGGCCTGGCGCGGCGTCGGGCGCGGAATGACGCCGATGCGGTCGAAATCGTAACGGGAGGCGTAGGCGGCCATCATTTCAATGGCGCAGCAGGCAAGGCCGAAGGTGAGCGGCCAGATGGAGGATTTGCGGGCCCAATCGATAAAATAATCCACGCCGGTGAGAAGCACTTCCCCACCCATGAACTTGTACTGCTTCATCACCTGCAGTTGATCAAAGCCGTTCTTGCCAGTATCCATTATTACCTTACTCCCACTTAAGGGCGCCTTTGCGCCACGCGTAAATCAGTCCAACAAACAAAATTGCGATGAAGATCAGCATTTCGACAAAAGCGACCATGCCGAGGGTCTTAAACTTCACCGCCCAGGGCAAAATGAAGGCGGCTTCGATGTCGAACACGACGAACAAAAGAGCGAAAACGTAAAAACGGATGTTCGGAGAAACGTACGTTGTGCCCAAAATCGGCATGCCGCATTCGTACACGCTGTCGCGGTTCGGATCGCCGTTGGAGCGTTCGCGGAACGCCCACGACACCGTGAAAATACCGCAGATGAAACCCACGCCCAGAAGGACGTAGATCAGCAGGCCCGCGTATTCCGTCAAATTAAGCATTGGGTTTAACTCCGATAAACAGGCTGGCGATTCCCCCGCTTAAGGGGTAATGCCGCACCTTTTCAAATCCCGTCCAGCGCATCCATTGGCACAGCGTCAGCGGCGCCGGAAAATTTTCAATCGTCTGCTTCAAGTAATTCTTCGGCCAGCGGGAACCGAACATCGCATAGCCGATCGACGGCAAAATGGCCGTCATGTACGCCTTGTAGCCCCAATGCATCACGCCTTTCAGGGGCTGCGTCAATTCCAGGTGGACCATTTCGGCCCCCGGTTTCAACACACGGTAAAACTCTTTTAATGATGGATTTAGGATTCCGCCGTGATGCAGGTTGCGGATGACGAACGCCGAAACGACGCCGTCGAACGAATCCGTACCGAACGACAAACGGTCCGCGCTCTCGACCGAGAAGCGGGCGTTGCCGTTGCCCGACATCTTGCGCCGGGCGGCCTGCACCATGCTTTCAGAAAAATCCACACCGGTCACCTGGATGCCCCGGCCCAAAAATTCGCGGGCCAAGTCGCCGGTTCCGGTTCCAACGTCCAACACGTGGGCGCCGCTCGCGTAATGGTCAGCGAGGGCGCGGCGCCACGTTACATCAAGTCCTAAACTGCTTAGACGGTTAAATCGATCATACTCCGGGACGAGCGCATTAAACATGTCCCGGATGGGAGAAGACGTCGCCACAAATTCTTAGAGATCTTCTGCACCCAAGGTCTTTTTCTTGCCGTCGGCTTTCACTTTCTCAACCGAGGCGTTAACAATCTGCTCGATCTTGGTGGACAGAGCGTCCGTGTAATCTTTGCCCGTGCGGAATCCGGCTTCTTTCACTTTCTTCTTCACTTTGCTGACAACAACGTAGATTTCGGACATGGGATCTCCTTAGGTTGTTTGGAATGGGCTGATTTTTAACAATTCAAAACGATCTGTCAAAAAAATCTGTGAGCCCAATGGGCTACGCCGCACACTCGCCCTGGCCGATTTCGGCCTTGAACTCGTGATTTTCATCCCATTCGTAATACATTTCCGGCTTTTCCGCGAACGGCGGCAGCGTGCGGAACGGCTCCACTTCGGCCTTCAAACGGGCCCGGCCCAAGCGGTTAATGGTTTCGACAAAACGTTCTTCCCCTTGCTTCTCCTTCTTATAGAGCTCGACAAGATGCTTCACGACTTCGGGGCCGCGCTTGGCCGGAATGGCCGTGATCGGCTGGCCGAACTTGGCGTCGCCTTCGCGGATGTCGCCGCCGAGCAGAAGCTGGTAATGCGGCACTTCATGGCCGTCGACTTTCCGGTAGGTGCCGAAGAAACCGATGTTGCCGATGTGGTGCTGGCCGCAGGAATTGGTGCAGCCGGAAATTTTAATGTGCAGGTCCTTCATGTCCATGTCGTTGGCCAGGCCGTTCTTGAACAATTGCAGAATGGCGCCGGCCAAACCGCGCGATTTGGTGACCGCGATCTGGCAGGTGTCGGCGCCGGGGCAGCGGGTGACGTCGGCCAAGCGCATGGCGCCGGCTTCCGCTAAGCCCGCGGCTTTGAGTTCACCATGAAGGGCGACCAGGTGTTCGTTCTTCACCCAGGTGAGCAAAACGTTCTGTTGGACCATCGTGCGCAAACGTCCGCCGTTGAATTTGCGGGCGATCTTGGCGAGCTGACGCATCTGCGGCACGAAGATGTCGCCCAAGGGCAGCGTCACGATCGCGATGGAGTAGCCGGCCTGTTTCTGCGCGAGCACGTTGGTGCGGCGCCAGAGTTCATAATCGGCCGCCGGCTTCACGCTGGCGTCGATTTTTTCCGCCAACACGGGCGCGACCGGCTCTGCGACTTGCGGGAAATCCCATTTCCAGCCGCCGGCGCGGGTCGAACGGACGGCCATGCGTTCATCGATGACCATTTTGCGGAACGCGTCGTCGCCGTATTTCTTGACGACGAATTTAAGACGGGCGTGGAACTTGTCTTTGCGGTCGCCTTCGCGGTCGAAGATGTGAATGATCGCTTCCGCGGTGGCGTAAAAATCTTCCAGCGGCGTGAATTCTTCCAGACGAATGGCCAAATGCGGGGTCGCGCCCAGGCCGCCGCCGACGTACACGTGGAAACCTTTTTCCACTTTCCCGTTCACGGTGCGGGTGGCCGCCACAAAACCGATGTCGTGAATGGCGGTGTAGGCGATGTCTTCCTTGCCGCCGCCAAAGAAAGCGAATTTGAATTTGCGGGGCAGGTTTTGGCAAATCGGGTTGCGCAGGAAGCGCTGGAAAATAAGTTCGGCGTACGGCTGAACGTCGAAGGCCTCGTCGGCAAGCAGGCCGGCGTAGGGCGTCGCGGTCACGTTGCGGACGGTGTTGCCGCAGGCTTCGCGCGCGGTCAGGCCGCAGGCTTCAAGCATGCGCAAAACCGTGGGCACGTTGTCCAAGTGCACGTGATGGATTTGAATGGCCTGGCGCGTGGTGACGTGGCCGACTTTCAGGCGCGTAAATTTTTCGGCGATGTTGGCGATGGTGTCCAGCTGGTCCGCGGAGAGCTCCCCGTATTTGCATTTGATGCGGATCATGTGCAAATCCGACTCGTTGCGAATGCCGTAGGTGCCGTTGTTCAGACGGAATTTCTTAAATTCGTTGGCGTCGAGGGTGCCTGAGCGCAGGGCTTTGATGTTGTCTTCAAAGCGTTTCAGCTCTTCTTCGACAACGGGCTCGAGCTTTACGCTCTTCGCCGAATCAACGGTGATAACAGCCATGGCATCCTCCTTTTAAGTTTTGAAAAATTTAAACGACCTTCAGCTCTTCTTCATCGAACGGCTTGGCGTCGTCGTCGCGAAACCAGGACTTCATCTCCTTGGTTTTTCCCTTTTCCACCGCGACGATGATGTTCGACCACTGCGCGAGAAACGGCTGCGACGAATCAACCTGAGACGGCCGCGGCGGATGATCGGGGTGCGTGTGAAGAATGCCCACGACATCCAGTCCTTCTTTTTCGGCGTTCAGCGTTTCGCGGTTGAACTCGGCCGGATCCATCACAAATTCGGTGCGCCCCGCTTTTTCACCCTGGCGTTCTTTGGGCAAGGTCGAGGCGTTGTCCAACTTTTTCTGCAGCAGTTCATTGGTCAGGGGCGCGAAACGGACCACATCTTTGCGGTTCTTATCAAACCGGCCGATCAGAAGGCCAACGCCTTCATTCGGATACGCTTTCTGGGCCCAATCGGAAATGACGCGGTGAACGGTTTTCGGAAGAACTACCATCGGTTTCCCTTACTGTATGCGGGAACGAGGCGCTTTCAGTTGATCGTGCGTCCGCCAGTACTGCTCGAAGTAATTTATCATTTCTTCCCAAAAACGTGAATTGATATATCGCTCGCCCGAGTCGGCGATGATCGTGACCACCACCGCGTTCGGCACGCCGAGCGCCACTTCAAACGCGCCTTGCAGCGCCGCGCCGGACGAAAATCCGGCTAAAACGCCCTCTTCTCGGGCCAGGCGGCAGCACATCTCGTAGGCGTCTTCGGTGTGCACGCTCACTTTTCGGTCGTGCACCTTCTGGTCATAAATTCCGGGAACAATCGAAGAGGCCATGTGCTTAAGGCCTTCCAGGCCGTGAAGCGCGGAAAACGGCTCCACCGCCACGATCTCTATCTTAGGGTTTAACTCTTTCAGCCGGCGGCCGGTTCCCATCAGCGTGCCGGAGGTGCCGATGCCGGTGACAAAATGAGTGACGCGGCCTTCGGTCTGCGCCCAGATTTCCTCGGCGGTGGTTTCGTAATGGGCCTTCCAATTATTGGGGTTGTTGTATTGGTCGGGCATGTAATAGCGGCCCGGGTTTGCCTTAACCATTTCCATGGCCTTGATGATCGCGCCGTCGGATCCTTCCAACGGATCGGTGTAAATCACTTTGGCGCCGTAGGCTTCGGACACGCGGGCTTTCGCGCGGGCGTTTTCCGGAATGCACAATTCCACTTTGTAGCCGAGCGCGGTGCCGATCATCGCGTAGGAAATGCCGGTGTTGCCGCTGGAGGAATCGAGAATTATCTTATCCTTGGTTAACTCTCCCGACTTGATCGCGCCCATGATCATGTGGCGCGCGGCGCGATCTTTCACCGAGCCGCCGGGGTTCATGAATTCGGCCTTGGCGTAAATGGTCGAGCCGTGGTCGCCCAACCAATGGCTGAAACGCTCGAGGCGCAAGAGCGGCGTGTTGCCGATGCGCTCGAGAAGTCCGAGTCCGATGTTTTTATTGGCGGCTGTTTTGTTCATTTCATGGCCTTAAGCAAAGCGTCCGCGACGTCCGGGTGCATGATGTCGGGCGGCGGCATTTTACCTTCTGCGATAAATTTGCGCAGCTCCGTTCCGGAAACGTCCTTCACCGCTTTGTAGCACAGCGGCATGATGCCGAGTTCCGTGCCGAAGCTTTTAATATAGTCCTGCGCCTCGTACGGGCCGTAATAATCGCCCACGCCCGCGTGGTCTCGCCCGACGATAAAATGGGTGCAGCCGTAGTTCTTGCGGACCAGCGCGTGCAGCACCGCTTCGCGCGGCCCCGCGTAATACATGTTCCCTGGGAACATCGACAGCATCACGCGGCCTTTCGGATAATGGTTGCGGATCAAAACCTCGTAGGAGGCCATGCGCGCTTGCGCGGGAACGTCCCCCTCTTTGGTCGCGCCGACCAGCGGATGAATCAGCAAGCCGTCGACGGATTCGAGCGCCGACTTGGTCAAAAATTCGTGCGCCGCGTGGATCGGGTTGCGCGTTTGAAAGCCCACCACCGTTTTCCAGCCGCGTTCTTGAATCGCGAACTTTGTTTCATCCGGCGTCAAATGATAATCGTCCAGGTCGCCGTAGTCGGGCCAGAGCAATAGGTTCACTTTCCCGCCGACGTAATAATCGCCCTGGGCATAGAGCGCCGCCACGCCCGGGTGTTTCTGATCGTCGGTTTTATAAATGGCCAGCGCTTCGGCTTTTTTGTCGGCGGCGTAAATTTCGTTGACGTACAGCGTGGCCACGACGACGCCGTCGTAATCGAGCTCGACGTGGTCGCCCGCTTTTAAATTTTCTTTGACGGCGGCGCTGACGGAAAACGTGATCGGGACCGGCCAGATGGCGCCGCTCGTCAAACGCGCGTTTTTGAGCACGCTGTCGTAATCGGCGCGCCCGAGAAACCCATCAAGCGGCGCGTAGGCGCCGGTGGAGAGGAGTTCAATATCCGCGTATGTCCGGCGAGAAACCGGAAGCTGGACGGCGTCGGCCACGGGCATCGCTACGCAGGCTGTCCGACAATTTCGCCGGCGTGCACGGTCTGCGTGTTGGCCTTGGATTTGAGCATGAGGCCGCCCTGCGGGTCCAAGCCCAGCATGGTGCCTGTGACGGTTTTGGAACCCACCGCGATCTTCACCGCTTTGCCCACGCCCGTGAGTTTGTCGGCCACCGCTTTCTGATAGGGGCCGAACCCCGAACGGTCAAAATCCTGCCAGGCGTTCCACGCGTGGCCAAGGAACGCTTCGATCAACCGGGAGCGGCCTTGGCTTTGGCCGCGGATGTTTTTAATGGTGGTCGCTTCCTTGTTCAGTTCCGGCGGGAGATCGTTGTTCACGTTAATTCCAACACCGATCAGCAGCCAAGGTTTCTTGGATTTGGTGGTGGTGTTGAGCAGAATGCCGGCCAGTTTCTTGCCTTCGAATTGAACATCGTTCGGCCATTTGAGCTCGCAGTCCAGATTGTGAATTTCGCGCAGCGTGTTCACGAGCAAAAGCGCGGCCACCATTGAGAACGGGGCCACTTGGTTGATGGTGAGCGCTTTCATCGGCAAGGCGAGGGTAAACCAGGTGCCGCCGACCGGCGAAACCCAGGGGCGTCCATTGCGTCCGGTGCCTTTGGTCTGGCTTTCGGCCAGCACAAACGCGGCGGTGTCTTCTTTGGGCAGAAACTGAACGACGCGGGATTGAGTGGAGTCGACTTTCTCGAAATATTTGGCCACCGTCAGCCACGGGAATTCCGTGGAGAGGCGTCCTGTCATTTGCAGCAGTTCGGATGATGCCATGTGTTAGAGAACCTCCAGGGATAAATCGAGGGCCGGGGCGGAGTGGGTCAAAGCGCCCACGGATATCCGGTCTACTCCCAACGCCGCCAATTGGCGTACATTTTTCAAGGTCACCCCGCCGGACACTTCGATGAGCGGCAACGGTGTCCCGCGCGCTTGGCGTGCGGCACGAATTAAAGCGATTGATTCTTTTAATAACTTTACCGGCATATTGTCCAGAAGAACGGTGTCGACGTCGGCGCGGATCGCGTCCCACACGTCGGCCACGGAGTCGGCTTCCATTTCAACAAAATCGATTCCGGAGCGGCGAATGGCGCGGGCGCTGAAATGGTCGCCGGGCGAGACCTTTTTGCGCTGCAGAATCTGGCGGTGGTTGTCTTTGATCAGCACCGCATCGGAGAGCGACATGCGGTGGTTGCCCCCGCCTCCACAGTACACCGCGTGCTTTTCTAAGTCCCGCCAGAGCGGTGTGGTCTTGCGGGTGTCGAGGATGCAGGCGCCGGTGCCTTTGACCGCTTGGACAAAGTGGTTGGTGAGCGTGCTGATGCCGCTTAAGCGGCCGGCCAGGTTCAGAAAAACCCGCTCCCCCGACAGGAGCGCCTTGGCTTTGGCCCGGATGCGAGCGATTTTCATGCCCGGCCGCACCGCGGCCCCGTCTTTTATTAATAAGGAAACTTTCGCGCGCCGATCGAGTTGAGAGAAGACGGATTTAGCCAAAAAGCCCCCACAGAAGACGCCGGGCGCTTTGGCCACGAGTATTGCCGAAAGAGATTGATCGCCATATGTTTTTAGGAGCTTTGTGGTGACGTCGTTAAAAGCGCCGTCTTCACGCAGGGCGAGGGTCAAACGAGCGGAAAGTGATGGAAAACTCATCATGGTTTGAAAATCTACCATTTATTTCCTTCCATTGACGCTCTATGGCAGATGCGCTACACTAAATTTATCCCTAATGAAGAAAACGAGACTCAAAAAGTCATCTCGTCCTTCCAAAAACGGCGCCGGCAAACTGCACGCGCTTGAGCAGAAGATTAAGGACTTAAACGAATGGCGCCGCCGCCTCTCGGTTTTGCTCAAGTACGGCAAGCGCGCCTCCGCCACCACCAACCTGGACGATCTCCTCGCGCTGCTTGTTGACGAAGCCAAAGCGGTGCTCAACGCCGAACGCGCCACCGTTTTCATTTTCGACAAAAAAGAAAAAATCCTTTGGTCCCGCGTCGCCTCCGGCACGCAAACCATCCGCGTTCCCATGAACAAAGGCATCGTCGGCAGCGTTTGCTTAACTGGCTCCCTCGAAAACATTAAGGACGCCTACAAAGATTCCCGCTTTAATCCCGAGGTCGACAAGCAAACCGGCTATAAAACCAATTCCATCCTGGCCTGCCCCATGAAAAACAAGAAGAACCAGGTGATCGGCGTGTTCCAGGTGCTCAACTGCAAAGCCGGCCGCAGTTTCGACCGCACCGACGAAGAACTCATCACCATTCTGGCCGACCAGGCCTCCGGCTACGTGGAAAACGCCCAGCTGTATCAGGACATCCGCTTGGGCGCCCAGCAAACCGTGGTGCGCTTGGCCGGCGCCGTGGAATACAAGGACCACGACACCAGCGCCCACTTATGGCGGATGAGCCAGTACTCGGCCCTCATCGCCAAAGAAATGGGCTTCGATGAAGTCTGGGTGGAAACCTTGCGCTTAGCCGCCCCAATGCACGACATCGGCAAGATCGGCGTGCCGGACGCGATTTTGAACAAACCCGGCAAACTCACCCCCGAAGAATGGGTGGAAATGAAAAAGCACCCCGAATACGGGGCCAAGATTTTGGGCGGATCGGAAAATGAATTGATGCAGATGTCGGCCACCGTCGCGCATTGCCACCACGAACGCTGGGACGGCACCGGTTACCCGCGCGGCCTGAAGGCCGCCGAGATTCCCATTGAGGCGCGCATCGCCTCCCTGGCGGACGTGTTTGACGCCTTAACCAGCCGCCGCATTTACAAGCCGTCGTTCTCGCTCCAGGAAACGCTCGAACTTATTAACAAGGAATCCGGTACTCAGTTTGACCCGACGGTTGTGGAGGCGTTTCACCGCTGCCTGCCCAAAATCGTCCCGATCATGGAACAATACGCGCCGCGCGGAGACTCGGCAGAGCCGGCCAAACACCCCGGCTGGCAAAATTGAAAAAAGCCTTGCAAACATCAGGCATTTGGGTAGGTTTCTAATATGGAGTACAAGCGCCTCATAGAACTGATGATCCGGGACGGTATCTCGGACATTCTCTTCAAATCCGGTTCGTGCCCCCTGATTCGCGTGAACGGCCAGTTGGTCCAAACCAACATCGATCCCCTTTCCGCCCAGCAGACCGAAGAAATTTGCAAAAGCCTCCTCACCCCCGAGCAGTTCAAACAATTTGCCGGCAAAAACGAAATCGACATCGCCTGCACCATTGACGGCGTCAGCCGTTTCCGCGCCAACGTGTACCGCCAGAAAGGAACCATCGCCGTTGCGCTGAGAACCATTCCCTTAAAACTAAAGACCTTCGAAGAACTCCATTTGCCGAACCAAACCCTGAAGAAACTGGTTTCCCAAGGGCGCGGGCTCATTCTGTTCGCGGGCGTCACCGGCGCCGGAAAAACCACCACGATGAACGCCATCATTCACTATTTGAACACCAACTACACCTACAACATCATCACCATCGAAGACCCGATCGAATACATGCACCAGGACATTAAATCGTCCATTTCCCAGCGCGAAGTGGGACAGGACACCACCTCTTTTAAAGAAGCCCTGCGCAACGTGCTGCGCCAAAGCCCCGACGTTATCGCCATCGGCGAAATGCGCGACTTAGAAACCATGAACGCCGCCATCTCCGCCGCGGAATCGGGCCATCTCGTTTTGTCGACCATCCACACCATCGACGCGGTGCATTCCGTTCAGCGCATCGTCGACGCCTTCCCCCCGCACGAACAGAACATCGTCCGCCAGCAGGTGGCCGGCGTGATCTCGGGCGTGGTGGCGCAGCGCCTGGTGCGTTCGATTGACGGCAACCACCGCTATCCGGCGACGGAAATTTTGCTCGGAACCACGTTCATGAAGCGGCTTTTATCGGAAGGCCGCACCGAAGAAGTGACGCGGCTGATGGGGCAGGACACCTATTACGGCATGCACACCTTTGACCAGGACTTAGAACACCTCCACGCCCAAAACTTGATTTCGACCCAGGAAGCCCTGAACCACGCCTCCAATTTGGAAGACTTGGCTCTCAAACTCCGCGGTGTAGACCGCGGCGTCGGCCAAGGCAACCCCAACCCGGGCCAACCGCCCGCCAAAGCCGGCCAGGACCCCAACGAAGCCCTCGAACCCGGCGGCACCATCATCGATCTCCCCCGCGAACAACGCAGACTCCCGAAAAAAGGCATTTAATCCTGCTTAGTTTTCAATGCATAGGCTCCCTTCTCTTTCCCCCGAATGCACTATTTGCATTAATATTTACCTGAGTTAAATGATGGAAAAAAGAGCTCGCGTAAAAATAATCATCGCAGTGATTGGGCTAATTGGCACGGTTAGCGCAACTGTAATTACGAATTGGGATAAATTGCGCCCGAAACCAGAAGAACTTATTAATCCAACAAATGACATAGAAATAGAGGTACGACATCACTTAGAGCTTAGTGGGATGAGAGAGATGATGCGCGCAATGAAAGCACGAATGGAACAAAAATACAGAGACAAATATGACCTAACGGAAGAAGAGCTTGCCTCTCTTGTTGATGTTTCGACTCTTGGAAACGATTTTTTAGAGGTTTTTGTTGAGATCTATAAAAGACATTTAAGCCTTGAGGAAATAAGAGAGTTAAACAGATTGCATTCCAGTGAAATCATGGTTACTTATCGTAAGAAACAAATGAAAATGATCCCAGATTTAATAGAAGAAACCGACAAACTTGCAGAGAAGAAATATAAGGCCTGGAAAAAGCTACACACCCACTAAATTCCTACCGATGTTTATTCTCCTAGCTGATGAAACTAATACCGAGCCTACTAATGCAAAATTCTTTATCTATGGAGGCCTAATTGTTCCATGGATAAATGTAAGAAATATCCATGAAGAAATAATCGAGGTAAGAACAAAGGCAGGCTACAAACCCGGGGACAAGTTTAAATTCAACACGCGAGAACGACCTAACCATGTGTCAGAAGAAAACGCACGCGAAGCAAAAAATGCAGTAATCGATTTATGCATAAGCAATAACTGTAAATTCATCACCCACATAATTCACCACAAAATAATCAAAAATCAAGACAAAGCAACTCAAGTAACAAGGGCGGCAGATTATGTTATCGGACGTTTCAATAGCTTTCTAGAGCAAGCCAATGATGACGGAATATGCATTGTTGATCACTTACCTGAGAAATCTGAGTGGAAGTATCTTTCTGACAAATTCTCAAAAGGACTAACCATAAACCAATCAAACTTAGCCCTGGATCGAATCCTCTCGTTCTCCGCCACCTGCATTAATGCATCCCACTTAAATTCCGCCATGGACATTGTCTTAGGATGCTTTCGTTATTGTGTGAATGATCCATCCAATCGAGAAATAGCACACACCATGCTTACGAAAATACTGAAGATGATGTGGCATAAAGAAATCTCAGGTAAAAAATATTTCCGAGACTACGGATTAATTATGCGTCCAAAGCTCGAGAATATTAGTGGCCCTTTAAAAACAGAGTATGATCAACTCATATTGAATCTGCATTCATTAAGAAATAAGGAGACCCCATGAACAAACGACGCAAAGTGCATGACGGAATTGTTGGCGCAATCATTACGGCTTCGGTGTTGTTGGGTATTTATGTGAACCCGATGTTCCATTGGGTGGCGGTTGTGGTGGGCGTGTTGATGGTGTCGAGCGCGTTTACCGGTTTTTGCCCGGTTTATTTCTGCGTTGACCGCTGCGTTCAGGAATGAGTAACGCACGCGTCTAGCGGTATGGATCCATTTTGGGCATTTATTAGTGGTGTAGGAGTTTCTCTTACTGCAGCACTAATAGCGAACATACTCACTCGTGAAAGAGAAAGAAAACGAATAATTGAAGAACGTCGTTTCAGTATCTATATGAAACTGATGAACCTGCATGGCCTTTACTTCTTCTTTTATTCATGCGAAGAAAGGAGTGCCCCACTCGCCCCTCAAATTAAGCAACAGGTTAAAGATTTGGCCTGGCAAATTGCCGATCTACTTCGGTCAGCAGATGAAATTAAACACCTGGATGAAATACTCGATGTACTTTTCGCACCAACATTTAACACAGCGAAAGACAGATACCATGCCATGAAAGCTCTAATAAATAAACTAGGACAAGACATTAATCCTCGTTACACTAAAAAAATGCGCTCGATAAGCGAAAGCAATATTGAATACCTTGCCACCGGCCATCGCCCAAATGCACCGGGATTCGATGCACTGATCCACTAAACCTGGGCCCCGGCTTTAGACATGCCGGGGCGACGAAACAACTAAATTTTCTTACCCTCAGCCACATTCCCCTCATAGGAGTTCATATGAAGGGAAACCTGCCTCAACTCGCCAAAGAGTATATTGCTGTCATAGATCGGATTGAAATAACCAAGGATCCGGAGAAGTTGCTGCTGTTGGAAGAAAAGCGGGTACGCCTGCATGGATTATTTATAGACATGCTGAACAAACAAGGAATAAAATTCCGGGACCGAGACCACGCGACCAGAATCGCTTATCGAATCGCCAACGGAGAGTTATGACGTTAATTGAAATCGCCAAGATTTATACCGAGCTGGTTGAAACCGACGATCAAATCCCCGCAACCGAGCACATCGCCAAAGAAGAAGTCTCTGCCTTGCGCACCAAGTATCACCAGATGTTCATGGACCAGCTCACTAAAGAAGGAATTGAGTTTGCCGATCGCTTTGACGCGGCGCGTAAAGCGTTCGACCTCGTCAAAAAAGAAAAAGCCGCATGAGCCAGAACAAACAGACCGTTGAAAAATACATGATGTCCTACACCAAGGGCGACGTGAAAGGCATTGAGTCGACCTTGACGGACGACGTGGTGTGGGACCTGCCGGGGGCGTTTCATTGGATTGGTAAGAAAGCGTTCATGAAAGAAACGACGGATGGGTTTAGCCGGTTTGGGTTGCCGGTCATTGTGACGACGCGTTTAACAGAAGAGAACGACGTGGTGGTGGCTGAAGGCACGGTTAAATCCAAAGACGACAAGGGCAACCCGATTAACCTTGTATTCTGCGACGTGTTTGAAATGAAAGGCGGCAAGATTAAGAAGCTGACCAGCTACTTAATGAACCTACCGAAGTAAGTGTCCCCCCAATTCGACATCGACGACGACGGCGTCACCCACTACCAGCTGCGCTTGAAGAAAGGCGCGGCGCCCTCATCAAAATTTATCGAAGAGATCAACGCGTGGCGCACAATTCTGCACCAGCTCAAATGGATCGGCCAGGACCCGAAACGCTACAAGAACGTGGGCTTCGGCAATGTGAGCCGGCGCTTAACCAGCGGAAAGAACCCGGCGTTTGTTGTGAGCGGCACACAGACAGGCAAGAAGCCCGTTCTCACCCACAAGCAGTATTCCACCGTTCTGGAAGCGTATCCGCCGAAAAACCTCGTGATTGCAGCAGGCCCCGTCCCCCCGTCGTCCGAGAGCATGACGCACTCCCAAATCTATTCGCTCGACAAATCAGCCAACGTGGTGATCCACGTGCACGCGCCGGTCCTATGGAATAACGCCAAGAAGCTCAAGCTGCCGGTCACCAAACGCGCCGTCCCTTATGGGACGCCGGCGATGGCGGCGGAAGTTGAGCGGTTGATGCGGACCGGCCGGCTCAAGAAAATGAAAATCTTTGCGATGCTGGGGCACCGGGACGGGATTGTTTCCTTCGGTAAAACCGCGGACGAGGCGGGGATGCGTCTCGTGGATTACGCCATCAGCGCTTCGCGGCGCAAATAAAGCCATAATTACCGCATGATCAAAACCGTTGTCGCCTCCGCACTGCTCGCGCTTAGCCTATCCAGCGCTTACGCCGAATCCCCCTATAAAATCTACATCCTCGCCGGGCAATCGAACATGGCCGGCACCGCCAAGGGCAAAGGCCCGAAGCCCAATAAAAATATCTTGAACCTCGGGCTCGACCGACAACTGCGCGTGGCCAAAGAGCCGCTGTCCGACCCGAAGGGCGCCGTCGACCGGATCTTGGCCGATCAAAAAACCGGCGTGGGGCCGGGCCTGTTCTTCGCCAACGAAATGAAGGAGAAAATCATTCTTGTTCCCTGCGCGCTGGGCCGCAGCTCGATGCGCGACTGGGACAACGAAGCCGCCTTGTTCACAACCATGATGGAGCGCGTGGACACGGTTTTGGAGCTGGAGCCCCATTCGGAAGTGGCCGGCGTCTTGTTCTGGCAGGGCGACACCGATTCGTCGCAGGAGAAAGACGTGGCGCTGTGGGCCGAACGGTTCGCCGGTTTCGTGAAGGGCGTGCGCGCCCGCTACCAAAACGTGCCGGTGGTGTTTGTTCAGGTGACCGGCAACGCGGAAGTGCTGCGCGAACAAATGCGCTACTTGCAGGCGGAGATTTCTATACCGAACGTGCTCATGGTGTCCAGCGACGACCTGACCCTCGGCCCCAGCAACGATCTGAACAATTACAGAGTGATGGGCCGGCGCATGGCCGCCGCCATCAAACACCTGCGAACCGCCGCCACACCCTAACCATCCCGCCCCGCCGGCGGCTTTATGACCGCCGTCATAGTCGCCTCGCCTCCTCAATGCTAAAAAATAGCTGGAAAAGGGAGGCCCTTATGTTCACAGCGACGCAGGGCAAAGAAATCGTCATTAAAACATCCAACCAAGTCGGCGCTCTGAAGCACATCTCCAAAACCGTGTCCGAAAAAGGCGTGAGCATTCTGGCGGCCAGCTGTTGGGTTTACGACATTATAGCGATGGTCCATCTCATTACCGACGACAACCTCCGGGCCAAAGACGCGCTCGCCGCCGCCAAATTCGATCCCAAAGAAGAAGACGTTGTGCTGGTCAACGTCGACCACAAGCCGGGCATGCTCAAGCAAATGACGGAGCGGCTGGAAAAAGAAGGCATCGACCTGCGCCACCTCTACACGACGGCGCAAACGACGACGGAAAAATGCCTGGTGGTTTTTTCCAGTTCGGACAACGGCCGGGCCTTGGTCGCGTTAAACAGGTAGCGCAAGGAGGCGTTATGTTTCTAACCAGGGAGCAGGCGGGCCGCCAACTCGCCGCAAAACTGTTCCCCTACAAAGATAAAAACCCGCTGGTGCTGGCCTTGCCGCGCGGCGGCGTCCCCGTGGCCTTCGAAGTCGCCCGCACGCTGGAGACGGCGATGGACCTGCTGATCGTGCGCCGCCTGTGTTTCCCCAAGCATCCCCAGGTGGCCTTCGGCGCGATCGTTTCCGGCAGCAAAGAGATTTTCCTCAACACGGAAATGTTCGGCTTGGAAAAAATATCCGCCTCCTCCCTCGAAAAAATCCTTAAAGCAAAAAGCGCGGAAGTCGACGAACTGGAACGCGTCCAGCGCAACCGCCGGCCGCTCATGAACATGCGCGATCGCACGGTGCTGTTGGTGGATGATGGAATCGCCACCGGCGCCACGATGCGCGCGGCCGTGCGGTATCTTCGCCACGCCAAAGCCGGGAAAGTGGTGGCCGCGGCGCCCGTGGCGTCGACCGACGCCGTCAATTTATTGAAAGAGGAAGCCGACGACGTGGTGTGCGTCAACGTGCCGCACGCCTTCAATTCCGTCAGCCAGTTTTACGGCGATTTTCACCACGTCTCCGACGAAGCGGTGACGGCGTACACGGACCGAATAAGGAGGCAGGAATATGACCATGTTCTCTCTTGAGGAAGTTCAGGAAATACGGGAACACATCGACGCCCTTCCGGGGCCGGTGAAGCTGATTTTGGTACGCCCGCCCGCCAACTGCGAACGCTGCGCGAAGCTCGAGTCCTTCGCGCGGGAATTGTGCATGCTGTCGCACAATTTTAAGTTTGAGAACAAAACCGGCAGCGCGGTTGAGGTGGACAACATGTCGATGTACGGCATAAACCTCATGCCGGCGCTCTTGATCCACGGCATCGCCGGCGGGCGCATCCGTTTCTACGGCGTGCCCACCGTGCATGAAATCTCCACCCTGCTTAAAACGATCAAAGAGGCGGCGCGCGGCCAGCTGGTTTTAAAACCGGCGGTGCGCCACAAATACGCCAACACCTACACCCCCATCCACATCCAGATCCTGGTGCCGGCCACCAGCGTTTTCTGCCCGGACGCCGTCGCCGTGGCGCAAAAACTCGCCTTCACCTACCACAACGTACTGCTCGACATCATCAACACCAAGGACTTCCCGGAATGGGGCAAGCGGCATGGCGCGAACTATGAAACCAAGGTGCTGGTCAACGGCAAGAAGGTGGTGTTCGGATTGAGCAGCGAATCGGCGTTCGCCAGCGACGTTTTATTCGCCAGCCAATCTATTTTGCTTTAGCGCGCATCTGGCGGATCTCGTTGATCTTGTCGCGAATAATGGCCGCCGTTTCGAAGTCCAGAACCTCGGCGGCGGCGAGCATCTGCTTCTCCAAATCCTTCACGATCGACGGCAGCTTCTTCGGGTCTTTTAAGTCCATCTCTTCGCGGCCGAGCAGCGTCGACAAATTTTGCACGCGGGCGTCGTGTTGGAACTCTTCCAGATCTTTCACCGCCTTGATGATCGTCTTCGGCGTGATGTTGTGCTCTTTGTTGTAGGCCAACTGTTTCACGCGGCGGCGGCTCATTTCGTTCATGGCGCGCTCCATTGACCCCGTGATTTTGTCGGCGTAAAGCACCACCGATCCCCCCACGTTGCGCGCGGCGCGGCCGCAAATCTGAATGAGCGTTGTTTCCGAGCGTAAAAACCCTTCCTTATCGGCGTCCAGCACCGCCACCAGCGACACTTCCGGCAAATCCAACCCTTCCCGCAGCAAGTTGATGCCGATCAGCACGTCGAAGGTGCCTTTGCGCAGGTTTTGGATGATCTCGATCCGCTCCAGCGCGTCGATGTCCGAGTGCATGTAGCGGACCTTGATGCCTTTCTCGGCTAAAAACTCCGTCAAATCTTCCGCGGTGCGTTTGGTGAGCGTGGTCACCAGCGTGCGTTCCTTCTTCTCGAGGCGGCCGCGAATGCGTTCGATGAGATCATCAATCTGGCCTTTGCTGGGTTTAATCAGCACCTCCGGATCGACCAAGCCCGTCGGGCGAATGACTTGTTCGACAATTTCCCCTTTGGCTTTATCCAGCTCGTACGGCCCCGGCGTGGCCGATACATAAATGGCCTGGTTCAGCAGTCCTTCAAACTCCGGGAATTTGGCCGGACGGTTGTCGAGCGCCGACGGCAGGCGGAAGCCGAAGTCGACCAGCGTTTGTTTACGCGAGCGGTCGCCCGCGTACATGCCGCCGATCTGCGGGATGGTGACGTGCGACTCGTCGATCACCATCAAAAAATCTTTTGGAAAGTAGTCGATCAAACACGCGGGCCGTTCGCCCGGCGCGCGGCCCGAGAGCGGGCGCGAATAGTTCTCAATGCCGTTGCAGAATCCCATGTTGCGCAGCATTTCCAGGTCGTAGCGTGTGCGTTGTTCAATGCGCTGGGCCTCGATCAACTTGTTGTTCGCCGTGAAATAGGCGACTTGCCCCTTCATTTCGCGTTCGATATCCACCAGCGCCTTCTGCAGGGTCGGCGGCGCGGTCACAAAGTGGCGGGCCGGATAAATATAAACGCGCTCTTTCGTGTTGAACACCTCGCCCGTGAGCGGGCGGATCTCGGAAATCTTTTCGATGGTGTCGCCGAAGGTTTCCACCCGGATCGCCGTGTCCAAATAGGCCGGGAAAATTTCGAGGGTGTCGCCCTTCACGCGGAACGTGCCCCGCGAGAATTCAATTTCGTTACGCTGGTAATGCGTGGCGATGAGTTCGCTCAGCAGTTCCTTCTGCGGCTTTTTCATGCCCACCTGCAGCTGCACGCACTGGTTCTTGTACTCTTCGGGCGAGCCCAAACCGTAAATGCAGGACACGCTGGCCACGATGATCACGTCGTTGCGCTCCATCAGGCTGGAAGTGGCTTTGAGTCTCAGGCGGTCGATGTGGTCGTTTACGCTCGAATCTTTCTCAATGTAGGTGTCGGAGGTCGGCACATACGCTTCGGGTTGGTAGTAATCGTAATAAGAGATGAAATATTCGACGGCGTTGTTCGGGAAGAAGGCCTTGAACTCGGCGTAGAGCTGGGCGGCCAGCGTTTTGTTCGGCGACATAATCAGCGTCGGCTTGCCGACGTTTTTGATCACATTCGCCATGGTGAACGTCTTGCCGGAACCGGTGACGCCCAGAAGCACCTGGTGTTTTTGGCCGGAATTGAGCCCGGCGGTCAGGTCTTTGATGGCCTGGACCTGGTCCCCGGCGGGTTTAAAGTCCGAAACGATTTCGAATTTTTCCATTGGATTTCAATAATGCTATAAAAGAGTTACATGACACAGAACGATTTACCCCTCAACCCAGTTCCCCGCACCGACGGCCCCTGGGACCCGGCGATCCAGAAAGAAATTAAAGATCTGATCGCCCTCATCCACAAACAGGACAAACCGTTTGAGAATGAGGACGTGGTCACCGAAATCGTGGTCACCGCGCTGAAAGCCGTGCAGTCGCAGGTCGGCCGCGGCGATTTAAAGCTCCTCAGCCGTTCCCTGCGCGAACTGCGCTACGCCTTCAAGATTTTCAAAAGCTACCGCACCGTCCGCAAGATCACCATGTTCGGCTCGGCGCGCACCAAACCGTCCGAACCCGACTACAAACTGGCCAAGGAGTTCGCCAAAAAGCTCACCGACGCGGGTTATATGGTCATCACCGGCGCGGGACCGGGCATCATGGAAGCCGGCAACGATGGCGCGGGCCCGGCGAAAAGCTTCGGCGTGAACATCCGCCTTCCCTTTGAGCAGCACCCGAACACCTTCATCGGCGACCAGCCGACATACATTGACTGCCGCTACTTCTTCACGCGCAAGCTGGTGTTCATCAAAGAAGCCGCCGGCGTGATCTGCTTCCCCGGTGGTTTCGGCACGCTCGACGAAGCCTTTGAAGTGCTTACGCTGGTGCAAACGGGGAAGTGCGACCAGATGCCGATCATTTTCATGGACAAGCCGAAGGGCACGTTCTGGAAAGGCATGGACGATTTCATCAAGAAGCGGCTCTTGGGCCTGAAGAAAATTTCCCCCGAAGATGTGTCGCTCTACAAGATCACCACCTCTGCCGACGAGGCGTGCAAAGAGATCTTTAAGTTCTATTCGAACTACCATTCGATGCGCTACATCGGCGACCAATTGGTGCTGCGCCTGCATCACCCGGTGGACAAGAAGACGCTCGACCACCTGAACAAGAACTTCGCCGACATCGTGGTGTCCGGAAAATATTCCACCGGCGAGCCGCACAAAGACGAACTGAACCAGCCGGAACTGAAAGAGTTATCGCGCCTGTTCTTCAAATTCAACCGGATCAACAACGGCCGCCTCCGCCAGTTGATCGATTACCTTAATACCCGCTAATGCGGCTTTGGCCGGCGCTGCTGCTTCTCCCCACACTCGCCGCCGCTGATCCTCTTCCCATCCTGCAAGGCCGCGTCATCGTTCTCGATCCCGGCCACGCCGTTCTTAACTACGAACAATCCGTGATCAACCCCGGGAAAACGGGCGTCAACGGCGCCAAAGAAAACCGCGTGGCGCTGAACATTTCCCAAAAACTCGGCGATCTCCTGGAAAAAGAAGGCGCGACGGTTCTGTACACGCGCACGCCGCACGATTTCTGGCGCGAATCCTACAACGTCGTTGAAGACAACAAGGCCCGCGCCGCCTTCGCCAACGGGGTGAAAGCCCACGCCTATCTTTCCATACATTGCGACTGGCACCCGCGCTCGCGCGTGCACGGCGTGACCACGTTCTACGTGAAGGAAAATTCGCGCTCGCTCGGCGCCCACATTCAAAAAAGCATGGTCAAGGACCTGCACGCGAAGAACCGTCAATTGGTGAAAGATTCCTACACGGTGTTGGATGTGGCGGAAATGCCGGCTGTGCTGATTGAGGCGGGATTTTTATCGAATTGGAACGAAGCGAAAAAACTGTCGAGCGCCGCGTATCAGGAAAAAGTAGCCAAAGCGCTGTTTAACGGCGTGCAGGCTTACTTCAGCGATATCGGTGCGTTAACCACGCCCTAACTTCAACACCGCGTCTTTGATCGTGGCGGCCGCGCCACGATGAATGGCCCCCAACTCGCCGTAGCCCACACCCAGCATCATCCGCCGTTTTTCGTCGCGCATAAGCGATCCCAACAAATGAGCCATTCGTCCGCCGGCCAAATCTTTCTCATCACTGACAACGGCGCCGTTGTCTTTCAGAACCAACGCGTTGGCCCACTGATGGTTTTCCGAGGCAAAAGGATAGGGAACGAGCAGCGCCGGTTTCTTCACCACCGCGAGCTCCGACACGGTGCTCGCGCCCGCGCGGCAAACGATGATGTCCGCGGCGGCATAAGCCAGCGCCATGTCGTGACAATAACCGGTCACGTGATGCGCAAACGACAGCTCCGCGTAGGCCGCCTTGGTCCGCTCTTCGTCGGCCTTTCCCGTGACATGCAGGATCTGCCAGCCGCTCGCCAACTCGCGCAGCTCTGCCAGTGATTGAACGACCAATTCATTCAAGCGGTGCGCGCCGAGACTCCCGCCGAACACCAGCAGCGTTTTTTTGGCCGGGTTCAAATCAAAACGGAACAGCGCCTCTTTTTTGCCGGGGAGCGCGAGAAATTCCGGGCGCACGGGGTTGCCCACGACCGTCACATGGCCGGAGAAATATTTCTTACCGTCGTCGAACGCGACCATAATCTCTTTGGCCCAACGTCCGAGGACGCGATTGGCGAGGCCCGGTTTCACGTTTTGTTCGTGAAGAACCACCGGAATGCCGAAAAATTTGGCGAGCAAAGCCGGCGGGATCGACAAATAGCCGCCCATGACCAGAACGACATCGGGTTTTTGGCGCAGCAAAAGAAAGAACGATTGAATGCAGCCGATTTTGAGCTTGGCGATGGAAAGAAAATTCTTAAACGATATTTTCCGCTCGAACCCGCCGGCCATGATCGTGGAGTACGCGAAGCCCTCTTTTTCCACAAGCGGGACCACCGCGTCGCGCGCGCGCAACACGAAATGAACGGAAGCGCCGCTGTTCTTGAGTTCTTTGGCGACCGCCAGGCCCGGGTAGAAATGCCCGCCGGTCCCCCCGGCGACGACCATGACCTTGAACTCAGCCACGCGGGCGGTGCGTCGAGGTGGGTTTTTCGACGGTCTTCGAGATGTGCGACAAAATGCCAACGGAGGTGAGCAAAATAAGCAGCGAAGAGCCGCCGAAAGAGATGAACGGCAGCGGCATGCCCTTGGTCGGGAACAGCCCGCTGGCCACGCCCATGTTGATGATCGCTTGGAAACCGATCATGAGGCTGATACCGGCCGCCACCAAGCGCGCGTAGCAGTTGGACGTCTGCTGGGCGATGCGCAGCCCGCGCATGCACAGAAACAAAAAGAGGCCGGCGCAGGTGAGCGTGCCCATGAGGCCCAGCTCCTCTCCGAGAATGGCGAAAATAAAATCGGTGTGCGCGTCCGGCAGGCTGGAAATTTTTATTTTGGAATCGCCCAGGCCGCGGCCGAAGAAACCGCCCGAGCCGAGCGCGAGCAAGGACTGAACGAGCTGGTAGCCCGCTCCTTGGGCGTCGGACCACGGATCAAGATAAGCGAAGAAACGCTTTAAGCGATAACTCACCATCGTGACGGCGAGAACGAGAAAGGGCAGCGTCGCCGCGGCCATGAGGATCAAATGGCGCCAACGCGCGCCGCCGAGGATAAGAAGCATCAGGAACACCGCGCCCATCAGGACCGGAGTGCCCAAGTCGGGCTCGATCAAAATCAGCCCCATCAAGAGGCCCACCAGCGATAGAAGCGGCAAAAGGCCGCGCGTAAATTCTTTTAGACGGCTTTGCCGCCGGTCCATGTAGTCGGCGACCAACAAAATCATGGTGAGCTTGGCCAATTCCGACGGCTGAAAGCCGAAACCGCCCAGTCGGATCCAGCGGCGCGCGCCGGAAATTTCCGGGCCGATGAGCAAAACCAGCACCAGCGACACCACGGACGCGATGAACAACGGCTTCACCATTTTTTGCCAAAAAGAGAGCGGCATGTTCGAGGCCGCGATAAAGCCGACCAGGCCGATCATCGACCAAATGATCTGGCGCTTTAAAAAATAATACTGGTCGTTGTATTTGGTTTCAGCGAACAGCGCGCTGGAGGAATACACCATGACCCAGCCGAATAACAGCAGCGCGAGCACGCCGTAGAGGATGCCCAAATCCGGAATCGAGCCGCTGACCAGCGAGCGCACGGACAACATGGAGAGGATTTTCGGCTTTTTCTGCGCTTTGGTCGGTTGAAAACGGTATCTCATTTCAGCCTCGAGACCAGGTCGATGAAGTGGTCGCCGCGTTGTTCATAATTCCGATATTGGTCGAACGAGGCGCAGGCGGGCGAAAGCAGGACTTGGTCATTCTTTCGCGCGTGTTTGGCCGCGTATTGAACCGCTCCGTTCATGGTTTTGCAGCTAACGACGGGCGCGGCGCCTTTCAAATCCTTGGCGACGATGGGCGCGGCCTCGCCGATGGTCAAAATCTGCTTCACTTTCTTTTTCACGAGGGCGCGCAGCGGCGTGTACGGCGTGCCCTTGTGCTCCCCGCCCAAAATCAAATACAGAGGCCCCCGGCTGGCCTGCAGGGCCACCAGTGTCGAATCGACGTTGGTGGCTTTGGAGTCGTTGATAAACTCAACGCCGTTCCACGTGCGCACGTGCTGAATGCGGTGCTTCACGCCTTTAAACGTGGCGAGGCCCTTCTTGATCTCGCTCGGCGACAGCCCCACGGCGAGCGCGGCGGCCGAGGCGGCCATCGCGTTCTCCAGATTGTGCCGGCCCGGCAATTTAATGTGGACGGCCAGGCGTTCGAGCATCGGATTCGGGAAGAAAATTTTCCTGGCGCGGAGTTTTTTCCCCATGCCGCGGCACCATTTGTCGCTGCCGTTGAGAATGGCCGCGTCGCTTTTGGTCATGTTGCGGAAAATGCGCGCTTTTGCGGCTGCGTACCCGGCCATGGTTTTGTGCCGCTTCAAATGGTCGGGCGTGAGATTGAGAACAAGGGCGACGTTGGGATGGAAAGAGTCCTGAGCTTCCAGTTGGTAGCTGGAGGCTTCCAGAACCAAAACGGTTTTCTTGTTAATGCGATGGGTTAGGCCCGTTAATGGCGCGCCGATATTCCCCCCGATAACAACCGGACGCCGCGCTTGCTTCAGCAGCCAGCCAACCAGCGCCGTGGTCGTCGTTTTGCCGTTGGTTCCCGTGATCGCGATCGTTTTGCGCGGTGAAACAAAGCGCGAACCGAGCTCAAGCTCGCCCCAGACCGGGATCTTTTTCGCGCGGGCCTTCTTTAACTGCGCGTGGTCCCATGGGACACCGGGGCTGGTGACCATCAAATCCACGTCCATCGGAAATTTTTTTGGGCCGTTTTTTTCGTCGACGATTAAAACTTTCGCGCCCTTTTTCTTAAGGAGCTTCTCGGCGGCGCGGCCGGACAACCCGTAACCCACCACCAACACGCGTTTCCCTTTTAAATTCATTACCGGAGTTTCAGCGACGTGATCGCGATAAGCGCCAAGACAACAGCCACGATCCAAAAGCGCAGCGTAACTTTCGTTTCGGGCCAACCCAAGAGTTCAAAGTGATGGTGCAAGGGCGCCATTTTGAATATTCGTTTGCCGAAATAGCGGAACGAGGAGACCTGGAGCAAAACGGACAAGACTTCGGCGACGAAAATGCCGCCGACGATAACGAGAATGAGCTCCTGCTTGATCGAGACCGCAATCAGACCGATGGTTCCACCCAGGAACAGCGAGCCGGTGTCGCCCATGAAAATGGACGCCGGGTAGCCGTTAAACCACAGGAAGCCCAGACAGGCGCCGCCGAGCGCGCCCAAGTAAATTGTCAGTTCCCCCGATCCCGGCACCGGGATCAAGCGCAAATAGGAGGACAACTTGGCGTTACCGGCAAGATAGCAGAACACGCCGAAGGCCAGCGCGCTGATGATCAGCGTGCCGCCGGCGAGCCCGTCCAAGCCGTCGGTCAAGTTCACCGCGTTTGAGGCGCCGATCACGACCACCATGCCGAACGGAATGATCAGCTGGTGCAGATTGACAAAAACATTTTTGAGGTACGGAATCTGCACGTGGTGCTGATACACCGGGTTCGGCGGATCGATATAGAGATAACTCACGACGATAAACGCCCAAATGAGTTGAAACGTCAGCTTCGCGCCTTTGGACAGGCCTTTGCTCGAGCTTTTGAGCACCAGCTTCTGATAGTCGTCGTAAAAACCGAGCGCACCCAGATAAATCGCGGAGAAAATCGTCAGCAGGATAAAGCGGTTGTCGAGCCGCGCCCATAACACGGTGGAGATGATCATCGCGATCAAAATGAGCAGGCCGCCCATGGTCGGCGTGCCGGTTTTGACCGCATGCGTCCGAGGACCATCTTCGCGGACCGTCTGCGTGATTGACCAGCGCCGGACCAGCGCGATGAACGATTGACCGAAGAACAGCATGATCAAGAACGAGGTCAGGAACGCGCCGCCGGTGCGGAAAGTGATGTACTGGAAAATGTTCAGCGGCGACCAGAGTTCGCGCAGGGTGGTGAGGAAATAAAGCATTTAGATGGTCTCCATGGATTTGACGACTTTCTCCAGCGTCATGCCCCGCGAGCCTTTGAACAAAACGACGGTGTTGGAATCGATACGGGGCGAAAGCTTTTTGAGCAATTCGTCGTGAGATTCGACAAGATCGATGTGCGACGCGTGGGTTCCGGCGGCCAGCGCGCCTTCGCGAATGGGCTCCGCTTCTTTCCCAAAAAGGAAAATATGTTCGAGCGGAAAGCGGCCTATTTCAGAGCCGAGGTGAAAGTGCAATTTGTCTGAGTCCTCTCCCAATTCCAGCATTGAGCCGAGCACGACGATCCACTTCTTGCCCGGGAACGTTTCCGTCAGTGTGCGCACCGACTCGATCATCGACGCCGGGTTGGCGTTGTAGGCGTCGTTGACCAGCGTGGCGCCCGCTTTGTGCCGTAAGATTTCCATGCGCATCTTCGCCGGTTCGAACTTTTCAAGCGCGGCGCCGATTTGTTCGATCGGGACATTCGCCACCCATCCCGCGGCGGCGGCAGCCAACGCATTATACACGTTGAACCGTCCGGCCACCGGCAGGCGCACCTTCACGCTGTGCGCGCCGATGTGCAGCATAAACGAAATATTGAGCGAGGTCTCAATTGCGCTGGCGCGCACGGGACACGACGCGTTATCGCCAAAGAAAACCATTTTCTTGGAATACTGGCGGATGTGCGGCTCGAGCGCGGGAATTCCCCACGGCACGATCGCGGTGCCGTCATCGGGCAGGGACTCCATTAATTCCCATTTGGTGCGCGCGATGGCCGCGAGACTGCCGAAGGACGCCAAATGGGCGGGGCCTATGCTCGTGATCACGCCGATTTTCGGATGGACGATGTCGGCCAGCGCGGCGATATTGCCGGGCTCGGAGGCGCCCATTTCCATCACCATCCAGGTGTGGTCTTTTTGCAGTTCGGAAAGAGCGATCGGCAGGCCGATTTGGCTGTTGTAGTTGCCGGGCGTGGCCAGGCCGGGGCCTTTCGTGGCCATGATGGCCGCGGTCATCTGTTTGACGGTGGTTTTGCCGTTGGAGCCGGTGATGCCGATCACGGTGCCGTGGAACGAATTGCGCAACGTCTGCCCCAAAAGCCGCAGCGCTTCGTGCACGTCGCTTACTTTAATCACTGCGGACAACGAAGAATTGTTGTGCAGCCAGTCCAAATTCGAAACCACCACGCCGGCCACGCCCTGGCGGCAGGCGTTCAACGCGTATTTGTGCCCGTCCTCGCGCGCGCCTTTGAGCGCGAAAAACAAATCGCCCGGTTTTGCTTGGCGCGAATCCACCACGGCGCGCTTGGCCGTCTCTTTGGGTTCGCCCAGCACAAGCTGGCCCTTGAGCAGCGACGTCAGTTCCCGTATCGTCAATTCCACTTAGTTCTTCCCTGCTTTGAGGATGTTATTCGCGGTCTCGACGTCGGAGAAATGGATCCGCCGGTCTTTTAAAATCTGGTAGTCCTCGTGCCCTTTGCCGGCGATCAACAGAATGTCGCCGGTACGCGCCGCGTGAATCGCCCTACGGATGGCCTCTTCGCGATCTTCGCACAGCGTGTAGTTTTTCTTCCCGGTTTCCTGAATTCCCGCTTCGATGTCTTTCATGATCTGTTTCGGGTCCTCGGAACGGGGGTTGTCGGACGTGACGACCACCTGATCGGCCAGCTGCACCGCCACTTTCCCCATGCGCGGGCGCTTCGTTTTATCGCGGTCGCCGCCGGCGCCGAAAACACAATGCAGGCGCTTCGGGCCGGCCGCGCGCAGCGCTTTCAGCACCTGTTCCAGCGCGTCGTGTGTGTGCGCGTAATCCACCACCACCACAAAATCCTGGCCCGCGTCCACGCGCTCGAGCCGCCCGGGCACGCCGTGTTTCTTATTCAAACCATCGGCGATCTGGTCTTCGCTCATGCCGTACGCCAAAAGCGCGCCGGCCGCGGACAGGCAGTTGGCGACATTGTGCAGGCCGATTAAGTTATTCGAAACGGCCGCTTTTTTTCCCGACGGGAAGAGCAGGTTGAAGTGAATTCCCGACAAATTGGTGGTGGCGTTCTCGGCCCGGAGCGTCGCCGCGGACGACGTCCCGAACGTGACCGCCTTTGGAAATTCTTTGGCCAGCTTTTCGCCGTACGGATCGTCGACGTTGATCACGGGCTTGGTTTGGGGGCGGCCGCGAAAGAGTTTGGCCTTGGCGTCGAAGTAGGCGTCCATCGTCTTGTGAAAATCCAGATGGTCCTGCGTCAGGTTGGTGAACACGCCGACCGAATAATGAACGTCGTCCACGCGCGAAAGCTCGAGCGCGTGGGACGAGACTTCCATGATGCCCACGTCGATTTTTTTCCGCACGAGTTCGGCAAAGAAGCTTTGCACGTCAAGCGACATCGGCGTGGTGTTAGGAGCGTTGCGAATATCGTTGCCGATGCGGTAGTTGACGGTGCCCATCACGCCGCAGGTTTTTCCCGCGTTCGCCAGCAGGCGTTCAATAATGTACGTGGTGGTGGTTTTCCCGTTGGTCCCGGTGATGCCGATGACCGGCACCTGCTTGGTGGGTTCGTTAAAAAAACGGTTGGAGATCGCGGACATGGCCTTTAAAACGGACGGCACGACGGTTTGCGGCAGTGGATCGTTCACCTTCCGTTCGACGACCGCCGCCGCCGCTCCTTTCTCCCGCACGGCCGCGATGAAATCGTGCCCGTCCGCATGCACGCCTTTGACGGCAAAAAACAGGTCGCCCGCCTTAACGGCGCGCGAGTCGTACGTCAGGCCGGTGATCGACAGGCCGGGAAGCTCGGGCAAATGAAAGCTCACGATTTGTTATCCGGCTTGGCGTCGAGACGGGGCGCGAGCTGTTCGGCGATGCGTTGAAAAACGGGCGCGGCGTCGGTGCCGCCCCAGCGGCGGCCTTCCGGTTCGTCCAAAACGATAAGCATCGTGTACTTTGGGGCGTCCGCCGGGAAGAAGCCGGCGAACGACACGACCGTCAGATGCTCGTGATATTTTTTGCGCGCCACGTCGAATTTCTGCGCGGTGCCGGTTTTTCCCGCCACTTTGATGCCTCCGTGGTAGCGCACGCGCGCGTTCACGCCCGTGCCTTCGTCAACCACGCGGGTGAGTATGCGCGTCAACTCTTTGGCCGTTTCCACCGAAATAATGCGCCGCACCGCCACCGGTTCGGCTTCCTCGCCCGGGTCCTGATCGTTGGGCAAAATCCGTTTGATGATTTTCGGCTCCATCAGCGTGCCGCCGTTGGCGATCGCCGAATAGGCGCCGGTGGTCTGCATCGAGGTCGAGCCGACTTCCTGGCCAAACGACACCACGTATTTCGAAACGCCGCTCCATTGCGTCGGCGGGCGGAGGACGCCCTTGGCCTCGCAGGCCAGTCCCGATCCCGGGAACACGCCGAAGCCAAACAGGCGCGCGTATTGATAAAGCCGCTGCGTACCCAAGCGCTCCGCGATTTTTGCGGTGCCGATGTTCGATGAATACATAATGATTTCGTCAAACGTCATCATACCGCGCGGTTCATGGTCGTGAATCTTGATGCCGGAAATTTTCCACTGCCCTTTCTCGCCGCTAAAGCGCTCGCCGTCGCGCACCAACTTCTCTTCGATCGCCGCCGCGGCCAGCACCACTTTAAATGTCGAGCCCGGCTCGTACACGTCGACCAGCTCCGGAATGCGCATTTCTTTCGGGTTCGAGGTTTTTTCCGGATCGAGGGAAAGCGGCGGCCACGACGTCAGCGCCAAAATTTCCCCCGTCTCGGGGTCCTGGACGATCGCGGTGGCGCGCTTGGCGCCGGTTTTATCGACGCCCCACACAAGCTCGCGCTCGACGATCTGTTGAATTGAGCCGTCGATGGTCAGCTGAACGTCGCCGTTGTGCAGCGTCGTGTCGAACGCCTGCTCCACGCCGCACAGACCGACATTTTCATGGCCCACCAGGCCGAGAAGATGCGATGCCATCTCGCCGAGCGGGTAATGGCGGCGGTATTCGGTCTTAAACGAGATACCGCGGATGTTATGCGACTTTATTTCCTGAACGCGCTGGGCCGGCACGTTGCGCATGATCCAGACAAACGATCCTTTGGACGATTCGATCTTCTTCAAGAGGGCCGTTTCGTTCATTTCGAGGGCCTTGGCCAACACGTTGGCGGCCGCGCGCCTGTTCTTGATTATTTTCGGATCGACAAAACAGGAATAAACGGGCACCGTCTCGGCGAGCACGACGCCGTTGCGATCGAGCAAACGGCCGCGCTTAAAAACATCGCGGTTGGAATTGGGAATTTGGCGGACGGCTTTGCGTTCGAGGTCGTTTCTTAGGAAGCCCTGGACATAGACGAGACGACTGGCCAGAACCACAAAGCAGCAGACGACGAGGAAACGAAGAAATGAAAGACGGGCGTGCGGAGAGAAGTAGAAACGGTGTTCACTGGATCGTGATGATGTCTTTGTCACTCGGGGCTCTCCACGGGCCGTGCGCGCGGGCCCAGCGGTCCAATACGGATAAGGATGTCATCGCCGCGTAATCGGATTTAAGCTCGTCCAACTCCGCTTTTTTCGCGGCCACGTCCGTCTGAATTTTCTTAAGGCGCATGGACGCCCGCTCCGCCTGGATCGGGCACCACACATGGAAAAAGAGGATCAGGATAACGCCGGCCAACGTTCCGGCTATTTTCACCAGCCGCTCCGGAGGTAACCGGAGGCGGCGCCGTTCCGCTGGGCTCATGAAGCTCGCTCTAAAACGCGGAGTTTGGCGCTACGGGCGCGCGGATTAAATCTCGCTTCTTCTTCCGTCGCGACGACCGGTTTCTTGGTTACCAACTTGAATATTTTATTTTCCTGGATGTCGCGCGCAAGGGTTCTAAACGCTTCTTTAACGATTTTGTCTTCCAATGAATGGAAGGAGATGATCGCCAGCCGGCCGTTCGGCGCCAAGTGCTGGGGCGCGATCTGCGGCAAGGCCGCCACGTTTTCGAGTTCTTTGTTAACGAGCGAGCGCAGCATCAAAAAAACGCGTGTCGCGGGATGACTTCCGCGCCGCCAGCCAAGCACGCGTTCGCATAATTTCGCCAGGTCGGTTGTCATGGTTAGGGACCCCCTTTGCGTTGCTTCCACGATCCGTCGGGCCAGTTTCCGGGCGAAACGCCCTTCGCCGAACTGGATCAGGTGTTGTGCCAAATCTTTTTCATCGAGAGACCGGAGCACGGTCAGCGCCGTGGTGGGCGAAGACGGGTCGAGCCGCATGTCCAGCGGTCCCGGCCGTTGGAACGAAAAGCCCCGTTCCGGATTGTCCAACTGGGTGCTGGAGATCCCCAAATCGAAGATCATGCCGTCCACCGTGTCCCAGCCCAACTCTCGAAGAATCCCTTGCAACCCTTGAAAATTGGAACGCCGAGTGATCGTCCGATCCTCAAAGGGTTGCAAGCGATTCTTCGCCTGCTCCAAGTTACTTTGGTCGAAATCCAACCCGAGCAACCGTCCCTTCGGCCCGAGCCGCTGCAGAATCGCTTCCGCGTGGCCCCCCAAACCCAGCGTGCCGTCCACATACCGGCCGTCGGGCTTGATCCGAAGAAAATCTATAACCTCATTCAACAGTACCGGCTTGTGTTCGCCCGGCATTAAATTTCGAGGTGCTTTCCCAGCCGCTCAAAGGTGCTCGCCGCTTTCTTGTTGTACACGGCCCACTTCTGCGCGGACCACAACTCAATGCGCTCGCCAACGCCCAAAATCGATACGTCCTTCTTGATCGCGGCGTAATCCATCATCGGTTTAACAATGAGAATACGCCCCAAATCGTCAAGCTCCACATCTTGGGCTCCCGCGAGGAGTAAACGTTTGAAGGCGCGGGCGTCCCGTTGATCTTTGACAGGGATGCTTTGCATCTTTCCAAGTAAGTTCTGATGAAATGTTTTTGCGTCATATAAATAGAGACAGTCTTCCAATCCTTTGGTCAAAACGAACTTTCCGTCGCTCGACTCTTTGTGTTCGCGGAGTTTCGCCGGTATGAACAGACGCCCCTTCGCATCGACCCCATGTTGATAGGTTCCGAGAAACATTCATCGTTTCCCAGTGACGTTATCCACATTATTAACACTTTTATCCACAGTTCCCCACATCACGCCACAGAGTGTAGTACCCAAAAATATGCGTGTCAACAAAAAAAATGCCCGAAAATAGAAATATTTTCGGGCAAAGCTCCAGCGTAACTGGAACGAATTATTTTTTAGAGGTTCGTCTTACGACGCGGTTGTCGGTGTGGTGGTTGCGGCGGGAGCGGCTTGCTGAATGGATTCCGGCGCGTAGAGGATGCGCGAGCAGGAATCGCAGACGATCATGGCCTTGGCTTTCTTCACGTCGTTGACTTTGTTCGGCGGAAGCTTCATGCGGCAGCCGGTGCAGGTGTTTTCGACGAGGGCGACAATAGCGGAGCCGCCGCGTTTACGGATGGCATCGTATCGAGACAACAACGCCGGAGGGACCGTGGCCGCGAACTCATCGCGGGTCGCTTTTTTCGTGCTTTGATCCGCCATAATTTTATCGAGATCGCCCTGCATGGCTGCGGCGGCCGCGCGGATGGCGCCCTCTTCGCCCTTGACCTTCAATTCCTTGGCTTTCAAATCTTTTTCGGCGGCGTCCATAGCTTCCATCGCGACGAGGATCTGTTCTTCAATTTGGCCGACGGCCTGCTTGGCCATATCGATCTCAAGAAGCATCGCCTTGTAGGCGTCGTTGCTTTTCAAGGAGTTCAGTTCGCCCTGGTGTTTTTTGACGAGCCCCTCCTTGGCTTCTGCCTCCCCTTCGAGCTGCTTCTTCTTGTGCTGGGCGGTGGTGAGAGCGTCTTTGGCCGCCTTAAGAGACGATTTCAGCGAGTCCGCCTCTTTGGTCTTGGCGGAAATCATACCGGTGGCCGCCGTGATTTTTTCCTGGATCACGTCGAGCCCCGAGTCGTGCTCTTGCAGTTTTAGGAGTAAGTTAAGTTCGTTTTGCATAAATTGGATTGGGCAGTATAGGGATTGAACCTATGACCCCTCGCGTGTGAGGCGAGTGCTCTCCCGCTGAGCTAACTGCCCGGGATTGAGACCAAGCATAATATAAATTGGGCCCGGGTGGACTTGAACCACCGACCAATCGGTTATGAGCCGAGTGCTCTAACCAGCTGAGCTACGGGCCCGTCAACTTGGCACTGCTTGATTCAGAACAACTTTAGGAAATATGAGCGCGTTTGGGATTGATCAATTGGGCGGGAGAAGGCATCTGCGGGTGCTCATATATGAGCACCCGCAGGCCAAAAAAAACTAGTTCATTAAACGGACGTTGGTTTCTTTTGTGACCGGTTCTGCGAGAACATTGACGCTCGCTTTCCAGACACCTTTTCTGCCTTTCGTCTCATCGCCCTCGAATTCAACGATGGCGACTTTGTCAAAATTATGAAGCGACTGCATCAGCTCAGGAGCAAGCCGCTCCTCAATCAACGGCGTTTCATAATCTTCTACAGAATTACCCCTTCTAATGATCGATTCAAGATTGCCATTACGAAGATACACGGGGTCCCCTATTTCCATAGACATCGACTTGGCCGCCGAACCGTCATAACCTTTCCTGGCTGCGGCCAATGTTGCGACCTGCTCGGTCTTTAACCCATCCTTGTACGTTTGCTTGACCGTCGTAATCACATAGACAGGGGGCGGAACTACACGTTCAAGTTCATTAAGGTAGTCAGCCCAGCAGCTCTTTTTAACATCCCCCCCAAGATCGAAGTGTTTCGCCACCTTGAGACTTTTGAGCGGACGCGTTTCGGGATCAGGTGATCCAGCCTTGGCGTTCGAAACCGCCTGTGTTGCTTCGCCTTGGCTGGGCTTCTTGGATTTAAGAAAGTCTTTGGCTTTGCCCAGATTAAACTCTGCAGACACCATATTTGCAGTCGTGAAATTTAAAACCACGAACGCGGAAACAATGAAGATTAGTTTACGAGACATTAAGAACCTCCCCTTTGGCCATATTCCAACCCATGAATTATAAGCCTTGAACCGTTCCTGTACCACGCCTACGTAAATATATCAGGGAAGACCCTGCCAAAACGGTGAAGAACACTTCCGCCCCGAGCAACGCCCAGGCCGCCCCCATTGCCCCGTGCTGGCGGATTAAGACATACGACAAAATTCCCGCGACAAGAGCGGTCAAAACAGCGTTCACCGCGTTCCACGTGAGCCGGTTATAAACAATCATGATGTGAGCGAAGAAAACGTTCAAGATGACGAGAGCATTCACCATAAGCAGAATGCGCAAAATCGGTACAGAGGCCGCATACGCGTCCCCGAACAAGAAATGAATGATGAATGGACTGAACAACTGCGCGCCCATAAGAAACGCGGCCATCAACAGACCGATCGATTTCAGGGATTTTTTAATATCCGCCGTGAATTGCGCGCCCGATTCCTTGTGACTCTTGGCGAGCCGCGGAACCAGCACACCAACCATTGCCGCCGGCAAAATATAACCCGCCTCGAAAATCCGGTGAGCCGCCGCGTAAATACCGGTTTCGGTTTCCCCGCGCAACGAGGGCAGAAATAGAATCCCGAAACGGCCATAGGCGATCACAAGAATATTGGAGAGCGCGAGCGGCACCGTCGCCTGGAGCCAATGCCCCCATTCCACCGGGCGCCACTCGACTTTCATCGGCAAACGCAAAAATTTCATCAAGACGATGATGCTCAAGCTCACGCCGATCACATTTCCCACCACAAGAGCCGCCGACACATACTCGAGTGTCGGCATGCTGAAACACACGAAGATCACGCTGGCCGCGACAAACCCTTTATGGATGGCGATCATGATCGCGCTGGCTTTTAGATTTTGGAGAGCGTTGCAGGCGTAGTTGAAAAAATCCATGAAGCAGTTGCCGATCATGGAAATGTAGAGGCCGATAAGAATGGCGGGGTTATCCCAGCGCCACAATTTAAAGGAAAAAAGCGATCCGATAACAAGAACGCCCGTGGCAAGCGCGACTTTGAGGCCGAAGAATTTTTCCCACACCGAATTGCGTTCGGCGTCGGTCGTCCGGCCCATTTCACGCAAAAACAGAGTGGCCACACCGAAGTCGCACAGGAAGTAGCTGATGTTGACGATGGATAAGCCGTAGGCCAGTTGGCCGAAGGACTCAACGCCCAGGCGTCGCGATACCAGGATCACGACGCCCATCATGATCAGGCGCCCCGCGGCGTCTAGAAATAGGCGCGCGGCAAACAGCTTTTTCAATTGTCCAGGTATTCCTTGAGGACGCGGCTGCGCGACGGATGGCGCAGCTTGCGAATCGCCTTGGCTTCGATCTGACGCACCCGCTCACGGGTAACGTTGAAGATGCGGCCGAGCTCTTCCAGCGTGCGCGGATACCCCGTGCCGATGCCGAAGCGAAGGCGGATGATCTGCGCTTCGCGTTCGGAAAGGGTCGAAAGAGCGCGCTCCACTTCGCGATGGCGAAGGAAGTCCTGCGCGCCTTCGGACGGTTCCGAAGTCGCGCCGTCTTCGATGAAGTCTTCGAGGAAAGAATCCTCGTCTTCGCCGACCGGCGTGGACAGAGAAACCGGATCCTGCATGATGCGCAGAATGCCGCGGACCTTGTCGACCGACAAACGCAGAGCCTTTGAATACTCTTCCATCGTCGGATCGCGGCCCAGCTCTTGGCGGCTGCGGCGAGCCACTTTGGTGAGTTTGGAAATGATTTCCTTCATGTGGACCGGAATACGGATCGTGCGCGCCTGGTCGGCAATGGCGCGGTTGATCGACTGGCGGATCCACCAGGTGGCGTACGTCGAGAACTTAAAGCCGCGGCGCCATTCGAATTTTTCAACGGCTTTGATGAGGCCCAAGCCGCCTTCCTGAATCAAGTCCGGGAGTTCGAGGTTGGAGGCGCCGACGTGCTTCTTGGCGATGGACACAACCAAGCGCAGGTTCGCGCGGATCAGCTTCAATTTATCTTTGAGGATCGCCTCTTCCAACTGGCGGATCTTCATGTCGAGATCCATCAAGTTGTTGCGCGTCACCGGCAGGACCTGCAGGATGCGCACGCGGCGGCCTTCCACGTTCTGGAGGTTTTCCATCGTGGACTCGATGCCGGTCATGGTGTAGCCGGTCAATTTCTTAAAGGCGATCGCCGTGATCTTCTTCGCGAGCACCTTGTTGTAGATCGCGAGGATTTCCTGATACGGCATGTTGAAGCGCGTCTCGTAGCGGCGCAGTTCGTCTTCGGTCTCGCGGATTTTGGCCGCGATCGTTTTAATCTTATTGGTCAGACGTTTAATTTTGTCCTGGTTGAGATTAAGACTGATAATCTTATTAACGATCTCTTTCTTTTCCGCGTCCGACTGCAGTTGAACCTTCGCGCGCGCCTTCAGCGTGAGGTCTTTCTGCTGCAGTTTATTCTCCAGATTGATGATGATCTTCTCGCTCTTGCGAATGGCCTGGGCGACGACTTTGACGCGCTGGCGCATGCGGTTCAGTTCGACCGTTGTTTTGCGGCCGCGCGGCATCAGCTCTTTCGGCGTCATTTCCTGCTGCTCCAGCAGGGTTTCCCAATTGCTGATTTCGCGCAGCGTGATCGGCGACTGCAGGACGAGCAAGCGCAGGTCTTTTTCGTGTTCTTTGATGTTGCGGGAAAGGGTGACTTCTTCTTCGCGCGTCAAAAGCGGGACGCGGCCCATCTCCGAGAGATACATACGGATGGAATTCTGCGTGTCGAGTTCGATTTCGGGGGCGGCGGGCGTTTCGCCGGGCTCCACCGTTTTGGCCGGGCGCGATTCTTCGGCCTCAAGGACCTGAATGCCCATTTCCTCCAGCGAACCGAAGAAGTTATCGAGATCTTCCGGCGTGGTGTTTTCAGGCAGGCGGCGCATGATTTCTTCGTACGTGATGTAGCCAGCTTCCTTGCCTTGTTTGACAAGGGCCTGAATCAAGGCGTTGTTATCGATAAATGCTTTGCTGTTTTCTTTGATCATTGCACCTTTCCTTTTATCTGTCGGAATAATTCCTGAAACTCGGCCACTTCCGTCGTGCTTCCCTGGCCCACTTTGATCCGCTCGCCCAAATCAGTGAAGCGTTTCTTCACTTTCTTCAAACGAATGTCGCGGGCCAGTTGTTCCCGCCTGTCTTCGGGCTCGTCGAAGGTTTTATCCTCCATCGCGAGCTTCATAAACCACTCTTTGTCCTGATCGGCGACGTCGCTGAACAACTCCGCCACCACGATGCGGCCGTTTTCCTTCAGATGCTTTTCAATCAGCATCATCAAGCGTTTGTGGCGTTCGTCCGAAAAGTCATCGGGTGTCAGTCTGTTCTCCACTCCGGCGCTCGGCGTGTTCATAAACATCTGCAAATACTCTTCCTCAGCAGACGGCAAAAAAGTTTTCTGCGTTCCCGTGGCCGCCGACTTCGGAGCTTCCTTGATTTTGGAGCCGGCCGTTTTAAGTTCTTTTTCGAGAACCTGGATGTCGATACCAAGGCCCAAACCCAGGCGGCGCGTCCATTCAGCTTTTAAAATTTCGTTCGGCGAGGCCGCGATCAGCTGCAGCAGGTGCTTCGCCAAGGCTGCTTTTTCTTGCAGCGTGTTTTCCACGCCGCGCGAAACGCGCAGCAGATAGTCCATGAAGTCGGGGGCCGAATCGAGCAGGTTCAAAAAGAAACCGGCGCCCTTGTCGTGAACGATTTCGTCCGGGTCGCCGGTCTCTTCCGTCAATACGATCCGTGGAAACAATTCTTCCTGAAGCACGGGCTCGAGGCCCTTAACGGCCGCTTTGCGGCCCGCTTCGTCTGCATCAAAGAACATCAAAACCGAGTCGGCGTAGCGTTTGATCAGCTTCGCGTGGTCGCGCGTCAGCGCGGTGCCCAGCGTGGCGACGCCAAACGTAAAACCCGCCTGGTGCGCGCCGATCACGTCCATGTAGCCTTCCAGAACCATCGCCCGCTTTTCCTCGCGGATGCGGCCCTTGGCCTGATAGAGGCCGTACATCAGCTTGCCTTTCGAAAACACCGGCGTTTCCGGGGAGTTGATGTACTTCGGTCCTTCCCCGCCCGTTTCTTCCTTGCCGATGTCCAGCACGCTCTTGCGCGCTTGCGGCAGGATCCGTCCACCGAACCCCACCACGTTTCCAAATGTGTCCAAAATCGGAAAAATCACCCGTCCGTACAGCGGGTCGTAATACCGTCCCGAGTTCGACCGCGCCGCGAGTCCCGCCTGCTGGCACAATTCGATCGGGTAGCCTTTCTTCACCAGCGCTTCAAACGCCGGATCGCCCGAGGTCGGCGCGTAGCCGAGCCGGAAAGCCCGCGATGTTTCCTCCTGCACGTGACGCTCGCTTAAGTACGCGAGAGCCGTTTCCCCGCCGCGGTCGTTCCAAAGCTTCTCTTCATAGTACGCGGCAGCGGCCTCAAGTACTCGCAGCACCCGCTCGCGCGTTCCTTCCTGCCGGTCATCGCCGCGATTGCGGTCTTTGCGCAAGGTGATGCCCGCGCGCGACGCCAAGCGTTCCACCGCTTCGGTAAACGTCAGGTTTTCGACTTTTGACAGAAACCCGAAAACGTCCCCGCTTTCGCCGCAGCCGAAACATTTGTAGAGCCCTTTGTCCGGCTGCACGTGGAACGACGGTGTGCGTTCCCCGTGAAACGGGCACAGCCCTTTGACCGACCGTCCGGCGACTTTCAGCGAGGGAACATACTCGCGTATGGTCTCGATTATATCGACGCTGTTTCTGACTTGATCGATCTGTTCTCGGCTAAACATTTTTTCTTCCTACACAGTCGAAAACCCGTCCCAATTGGGACGGGTTTTCGGTGTGAAGCCGTAATCAAATTTGAATCGGATTATCGGCGTTTTTGGCGCATTAAACGCCGTTTCATTTTGCGTCTGGCTTCGGCGGCTTTCCGCTTTTTGCGGACGGCCGGCGACTCGAAATATTCGCGCCGTTTAATTTCCTGCATGATGCCGTTCTTCTCGCATTCACGCTTGAAACGACGGAGAGCTTCTTCGATTTGTTCGCCTTCACGTATCTTGATAAGGACCACTAAGTAAACACCTACCCTTTGGTTTTAGTTTTTGAAAAACGTTTAGCCCGGAGGCCATGTCATCGGCCGGCCGCCCATCACGTGATAGTGCAGATGAGGCACGCTTTGTCCGCCGTTCTTGCCGATGTTTGTGATCACGCGGAAACCGTCTTCCCCCAACTTCTCCGCGGCGGCCACTTTTTGAATGACCTGATGAATATGAGAAACAAGCGCGCTGTCGTTTGCGCTTATCGTGTTCAAGCTTTCAATATGTTTTTTTGGAATGACGAGAACGTGGACGGGTGCTTGAGGGTTAACATCCCGAAAAGCCATCACCTGATCGTCTTGATAGACCGTTTTCGAGGCCACGTGACCGGTCGCGATTTTACAAAAAATACAGTTATCCACAGGGGGTATTTCTTCCTTTTTTAGACCGCGGCGGCTTCATACAGCGGCGACCAGACTTTCTGGAACGAGAGGCCCGTGTTCCGACTGGCTTCGGGCACTTCGACGCGGATGTAATTGTCGGTCCACGCCTCGCCGGAGGGCTCTGGCAGGGTTTCGCGATCGGTGCCTTCAAAACGTTGGTAGAAGCGCTTGCGCAGGGCCTTGTCCAATTCTCCAAGCACACTGGCTCTCTTCTGAATAACCGTGGGATTCAACGGTTTTAGCTTGGCGGCCTCGGTGGTCTCCCGGGCGGAAAAGCGGAAGACATGCAGCCCGGACAGGGCCATGTTTTCGATCAAATGATAGGTGTTCAAAAACAGCTCGTCGGTCTCGGTGGGGTAGCCGACCATCACGTCCGCGGTCAATCCGCAGTCCGGCATGACCTTCCGGACCGCCTCAATTCGCGACCGGTAAAACGGGGCGTCGTACCACCGGCCCATGTCTTTGAGCACCGTGCTGTCCCCGGACTGCATCGGAATGTGGAAATGGCGGCACACCTTGGGGTTCTTGGAAACAAAATCAATAAGCTCGTCCGTCACTTCGGTGACCTCCAAGGACGAGAGGCGGATACGAAATTGTTTTGGGATCGCCACGAGCTTCTCGAGCAGTGAAACAATCCCCCCGCGATAAAGCCCCAACCGGATCCCGGTCAAGACGATTTCTTGATAGCCGTTCTCCAAGAGCGCGTTGGCCTCGGCCAGGACGTTTTCAATGGGTTTGCTCCACATGTTTGGCCGCACCGTGGGGATGATGCAGTAATTGCAGGGCGCTTTGCAGCCATCCTGGACTTTTAAAAACGCACGCGTGTGGCCGGCGAAATGATGAATGCCGAGCGGTTTCTCAGCAACTTCAAAGCCCACGCACGATGGAAGCTCGTCTTTCTGTTGGTTCGTGTAAATTTCGAGGCGGCCCGATATCTCTTCGATTTCTTTCGGGGCGCGCGTGGCGTAGCAGCCGGTGACGATCACGCGGGCGTGGTCGTTTTCGCGCAACACGCGGCGAATCATTTGGCGCGCTTCTTTATCGGCGAAGGCGGTGACGCTGCAGGTGTTGATCAGGCACAAATCGGCGTCGGCATGAGATTGAACATGCGCATCTTCTTTCCCCGCCAAGCGATGGCGCAGCAGCTCCGTTTCGTATTGATTCACTTTGCACCCGAAGGTGTACGACCATACTTTCATTAGATATCCAGTTCGTGATTAAGAACCGACAGCGCAACCAGCCCGGCGGTTTCCGTGCGCAGCACGCGCGGGCCCAGCGTCACCGGCACCGCGCCCCACTTGAAAAGCAGCGCCCGCTCCGCGGCGGTGAAATCGCTCTCCGGGCCGACCACAATATTAATCAATTTCGCCTTTTTGAGGTCCACTGTCTTGAACGTCGTTTTTTTCTCGGCGGTGTCCAGAAAAAGAGTCAGGCCCGTTTTCAAGCGTGCTTCGAGTTCGTTAAACGAGCGCGCGCTTTCCATGTGCGGCAAGGTGGCGCGGCCCGATTGCTTTGCGGCGGCTTTGGCCAGATTTTCCCACCGTTTGAGTTTTGATGTGTTCTGAGCCGGCGTGAGCTTGATGATGTTCTTATCGCTTAAAAAAGGAATGAGGCCATCGACGCCGAGCTCGACCGCCTTTTCGATCACGTAATCGAATTTGGAGCCTTTGGGCAGGCCCTGAAAAAGATGAATGGTCGTGGCGCGCTGGGAAACGGTTTTCTCGGTGATCGCGGCGCGGACCGACGGAGCGGCGGAATCGACGGATTCGCAGCGCGCTTTGTACGACGTGCCCGCGCCGTCAAAGAGAAAAAGCGGATCGCCCGCTTCCACGCGCAGAACGCGCACGAGATGATGAGCTTCGGAGCCGCGAATAGTGACGGAATTATTGGAAATGTCAGCGGGTGAAATCAGGATGTGCGGCATAAGGCTTATGAGCCGAAGACTTTCTTGAGCAGGCTTTCGTCTTTGGTGTGGCGCGTTTCGCCTTGTTTCTCGGCCATGTCCAGAATCAGCTTGCGCTCTTCCTTGCTGAGTTTCCTAGGCACATCGACGTTAATGCGAACATACAAATGTCCGCGCTGGCGCGATTTGAGATGCGGAAGGCCGTGATCGGCCACGCGGAAATGAACGCCGGGCTGAGTTCCCGCGGGAATTTTCAAATGGACGCTGCCTTCCAGCGTCGGCACTTCGATTTCACCACCGAGCGCCGCGACTGGAAACGAAATGGATTGGTTAATGTACAAGTTGGCGCCATCGCGCTCAAACTGTTTGTCGTCGTGAACGCGCACAACGACGTAAAGATCTCCGGCCGGAGCGCCGCGCTCGCCGGCTTCGCCGGCGCCCGTCACGCGCAAAGTGGTGCCGTTCTCAACGCCCGGCGGTATGCGCATTTTTACTTTGGTTGTTCTCGAAACACGGCCTTCGCCATGACAAGTCGAACACGGTTTGTCGATGATCTCGCCGAAACCGCGGCAGCGTCCGCAGGTCTGCGCCATCGTAAAGAAACCGCTTGAGACGCGGACTTGCCCCGCGCCTTTACAGTCCGGGCATTTCTTCATCTGACTGCCTTCCTTGGCGCCGGAACCGCTGCACACGTCGCAGGTCTGGCGCGTCGGAACATCCAGGTTCACGTCAATTCCAGTAAGAACGTCGATAAGGTTTACTTCATGGTCGACGCGCAAATCGCGGCCCGGCTGGCCGCCTGAGCGTCCGCGTCCGCCGCGGCGTCCGCCTCCGG
>CAZCJA010000001.1:31137-72572 GCA_964499015.1 uncultured Elusimicrobia bacterium | reverse complement strand
GGCGCGACGGAACCGGTGGAGATTTATCACCGCTGGCGCCGCGACGGCAAAGACGAGGCGATGATGAAGCTGCCCGTTCGCTCGTCGAGCTATCGCGTGTGGAGTTTCTTCGCCCCCAAAGGCCGCACCGGGGCCTGGACGCTCGATGTTCTCGATTGGGACAAAAATGTTCTCGCCACAACCTCGTTTGAAATCAAATGATGCTGCTTGGCGTCATCCTCTTTATTATTTGCCTGCTCGCGGTCAATATCGCCCTATGGAAATTCGGTTTTGTTCACGACGCCGCGGAACCGGCGCTGGTCGAAGACAAGCCGGTCATGGACGCCAAAGAACGCCGCGCGATCCTGAAACGCATTGACCGCTGGCGCACCGAAGGAAAACTCACCCGCGAACAGTACGAAACGTTTTTGGATCTGTGCCGGTCGGAGTGGGAGGAGAGTTAGCTGGCCAAGCGGCGCAGCGTCTGATAGATCAAATGTCCGTAGGTAAGCGCTGGGAAGTGGCGCTCCTCAAGTAAATCAAACACCGAATGTCCCGCCTGCATCACCAAATCGAAATACAGAATTAATTCTTCCGACGCGGCGCCGGCCGCGTGCACGCCAACGAGCTCGCCGCTTTTCTTGCGCGCGATGATTTTTAGAAATCCGTCCGTTTTACCGTCGATGTTCGCGCGCTCACTGTCCGCGTAGGCGCCAATGACGGCGTGCGCGTCTTTGTGTTTGGCGCGGGCTTCCTCTTCCGTGAGGCCGAGGCGCGCAAAAGCGGGCCGGGTGGGAAACACGGCGGGAAGCGGTTCGTCGTCCAATTTTTTGCGGTCGTAAAACGGAGCAAACATGTTTTGCGCGGCGAGGTCCGCTTGATGCGTTTCTTCGGACAAGCGGTGCGTGCCCGTGACCGAACCGGCCGCCCAGATGTTGGTGGCGGAGGTGCGCATTTCTTCGTTCACGCGGACCACGCCGTCCTCGCCCAGATAAACGCCGGCGCGCTCGAGATGAAGGCCGTCGGTGTGGGGAACCAGGCCCGCGGCGATCACCAGTTTGTCGGTTTCAATATTGGAGAGTGCGCCGTTTACTCTCAGCGTCGCGGCAAGCGCGCCATTCGTGACGCGCGACTGCACGATGTCAGCGTTTGTGTGCACGGTCGCGCCGCTTTTTAACAGCAGCGTTTCGAAAAAAGTAGAGATCTGTTTGTCTTCTTTCGGCAAAATCCGCTCGGTGTTGCACACGAGCGTAACGAGCGATCCTTTGTCGCTCAATCGCTGCGCGAGCGAAACGCCAGCATGGCCGCCGCCGACGACCAAAACGGAACGCGGATGTTCATCGGCATTGAGATCGGTGGAAAACGAATGCGGCGTTTCGTCGAGGCCCTGGATTTTGGGAACGCGGTGTTTAGAGCCGGAGGCGATGAGAAATTTTTTGGCGCGAATGGTGTCGCCACCGACGCGCAAATTATTCTTATCGATGAATTCGCACGGGCCGTTGAGCGCGGAGACGCCGGCGGGAAAGTCCGTTTTTTTGCCGAGGAGAGCGGTGGTGTGGCGCAAGAGAAGCGTCTCCGGGGAATTCGGCAGCGAAATCAGAACAGTTTTTTTATCGGTGAGAGACTCGAGCGCGCGTTCGGCCGCGGGGCCGGCGCCTATGATGGCTACGTCAACGTTTTCCACGCCGCGGATTGTAGCCAAGTACTGTTCCTTGAGCAAAAAAAAATGTATGTTCTCACACCATTTTCCGAGGAGATGGCCATGGCAGAAAACACGCAAACCAGTTCCGCCCAGATACGCGAGTTATCCAAAGTTCTCAGCGACGTCAAAGTTGCTGTGGAGAAGCTCCGCCAAACCGAAAATTTGTCGGCCCAAAACATCAAAGACCTGCGCTGGAAGTTCGATCAGGTGTCGGCGAAGATGAACCAGGCCATTTACAACGATCAGGCCGATCAGATCCACGCCACCGTCTTGGCCACAACGGCCATCCTCATCGAAATTTTATCTCGTCAACCTTAAAAGGCCTCCTCTCTTTATGAGTCAACCCACACGCAGCCCACGCAAAATCGTATTGGCGTATTCCGGCGGTCTCGACACGTCCATTCTTCTGAAATGGCTGCGTGAGAAGTATCACGCCGAAGTCGTGGCTTGCTACGTGAATGTCGGCCAGAAAGAAGACGACACCGCCATTCGCAAGAAGGCGATGCGCACCGGCGCCTCCGCTTACTACGCTCCCGAAGTCCAAGACCAATACGTCACCGATTATTTGTGGCCCGCGCTGCAGGCGAACGCCGTGTACGAACACAAATATTTGCTGGGCACCTCGCTCGCCCGCCCGCTGATCGCCCAGAAAGTCGTCGAAGTGGCGCGCAAAGTCGGCGCGGACGCCGTCGCGCACGGCGCCACCGGCAAGGGCAACGACCAGGTCCGTTTTGAATTAACGTTTAAAGCTCTCGCGCCGGATTTGCAGGTCATCGCTCCGTGGCGCATTTGGGACTTCAAGGGCCGCGAGGATTTGATCGCCTATGCCAACCGTCACGGCATTCCCGTGCCGGTGACCAAGAAACGCCCGTACTCCAGCGACGCCAATTTGTGGCACATCTCGCACGAAGGCGGCATTCTCGAAGATCTGTCCAAAGCGGTTCCGGAAGACGTCTACGAATGGACTGTTTCTCCCGAGAAAGCGCCGGCCAAAGGCCAAACCGTTGAAATCGAATTCCTGCGCGGCATTCCGGTGAAATTGAACGGCAAGAAACTTTCGCCGTCGAATTTGGTGATCAAACTGAACGACATCGGCGGCGCCAACGCGATCGGCCGCGTGGATCTCGTGGAAAACCGCCTGGTCGGTCTTAAATCGCGCGGCATTTACGAATGCCCGGGCGCGACCATTTTGTACGCGGCGCACCGCGAACTGGAATCGCTGGCGATCGACCGCGAAACCCTGCACTACAAAGAAGCCGTGTCGACCAAGCTCGGCGAAATGATTTATTACGGTCAGTGGTTCACGCCGCTGCGCACCGCGCTCAGCGAATTCGTCACCCGCACCCAGCGCTACGTGACGGGCAAAGTGAAGCTGCGCTTGTACAAAGGCAACGTGGAAGTGCTCTCGCGCATTTGCCAGAAATCGCTGTACTCGCAGGATTGGGTGACGTTTGAGGCCGATAAGCACTACAACCAGGCCGACGCCACCGGCTTTATCAATTTGTTTGGCCTGCCCATCAAGATGGAAGCCATCTTGAGGAAACGATGAAACGCCGCACGCCCCAGGAATTCATCGGTTCCTTTCATTTCGACGTTCGTCTGGCCCCGTACGACATTCAAGGGTCGATTGCGCACGCGGAAATGCTCGCCCGCAAAAAAATCGTCCCGGCCCAAGACGTTAAGAAAATCATCAAAGGCCTGAATTCGATTATGCGCGACATCGAAGCGGGCTGGCAGCTGCCGCCGGATGAAGACATTCACTTCGCGCTCGAGCGCGAACTGATCCGCCGCACCGGCGATGCCGGCCGGAAACTGCACACGGGCCGCAGCCGCAACGACCAGGTCGCCACCGACCTTTACCTTTACCTCCGCGCCAGCGCGAAAATCATCCTGCAGGAAATCGCCCGCGTGGAGAAAGCCATTATCGACGTGGCCACGCGCTACAAGCACGTGGTCATGCCCGGCTTTACGCACCTTCAGCACGCCCAACCCATTTTGTTCGCGCATCACGTTCTCGCCTACGCCTGGATGCTCGAGCGCGACCGCGGCCGTTTTGAGGACGCATTGAAACGCCTCGACGTCCTGCCGCTCGGCAGCGCCGCCTTGGCCGGAACCTCGTTCCCGATCGACCGCCAGTTCGTGGCGCGCCGCCTGGGCTTTAAGGCCATCAGCGAAAACTCGATTGATTCCACCGCCAGCCGCGACGTTGCCGTCGAATTTTTGTCCGCCTGCGCGATCCTTATGTCCAACCTGTCGCGTTTCGCCGAAGAAATGGTCATCTGGTCGTCGGAAGAGTTTTCGTTCATTGTGTTGTCGGAGGAATTTACCTCCGGTTCCTCGATCATGCCGCAGAAGCGCAACCCGGACGTGGCCGAAATCGTTCGTGGGGAAACGGGCCGCGTGTACGGTTCGCTCGTGGCTTTGCTCACGATTTTGAAGGGCCTGCCGCTCGCTTACAACCGCGATCTGCAGGAAGACAAACCGCCGGTGTTCGACGCCGCCGAGACCGTGATGGGCTGCTTGTCCGTGATGGCGCCGATGATCAATTCGATGACGTTGAAGGAACACATCATCAAACTTTCGCTCGAACGCGGTTTCCTTTCCGCCACCGAGCTCGCCGATTTTCTTGCGGTCCGTGGCGTTCCGTTCCGCGCGGCGCACGGCGTCGTCCGCCAGATCGTGGCCTACTGCCACGAGAAAGGCGTTCGTTTCAACCAGCTTTCGTTGCAGGAGCTGCGCCGCTTCCACCCGATGTTCGATAAAACGGCGCTGGGCCTGCTCACGCCGGAAACCGTTGTGCGCGCCAAGACCTCCTACGGCGGAACCTCGCCGAAAAGCGTCGAGCGCCAACTAAGCAAGCTGCGCCGTTCCATTCGATAACAGGCAAAAGGGTGCCGCATGAAAGGCCGTTTGTACCTCCTCGTGGCATTGTTGTTACCCGCGGCTTCGTTCGCGGCGCCGCCGGCGTACGAGCCGGCCGTCCTCACCTTCGAAGAAAGCGTTGAGCGCGCCTGGCGCTCCAACCCGCACCTGTTGAGCGCCCAGCAAGACGTATCGATTGCGCGCGTCAAAGTCCGCCAAGCCAAATCCCTGTTCTATCCGAACGTTAATCTCAATTTAAATTACATCCGCTACCGCAACGAAACGCTGGGTGTCACCGCGGCGGAACTCGGCAACGTCGTGCTCGAAGCGCCGATCCCGAACTCGAACGGCACGCGCGGCAACCCGCTGGCCGACGATTTGTACCTGGGGCGCATCGGTTTTCGCCAGACGCTGTGGGCGGGCGGACGTATCGGTTCGACGTATCAGTTGTCGCGCGCCAACTTGGAGCGCGCCTCAAGTTCTCACGTCGCCCTGCGCGAAGAGATAAAACTGAACGTGGCGCGGGCGTTCTATGCGCTGTTGGGACTGCAGGAAAAAGAAAAGATTTACCTGGAGGCGATCAAGGCCGTCGAGCGCCAGCCCTCCAATTTCGCCGCACTCTCGGCCAAGGCGGAATTGCGCCGTCATATAGCCGCCCTGCAGAAACAGCTGCGCGAGACCAAATACGACTATTTGGAAGCGATGGGGGCGGAGCTGTTCACGGAAGTCCGCGTCGTTGGCGACTTGGACAACGTGGGAGAAGCGCCGGTGGATTTGCAGCGCGCGCTTTCCTGGGCCAAGCAGAACCGCACGGAGCTGCGCGCCATTCAATTCCAGCAGGAAGTCGACCGCCTGGCTGTCAGCCTGTCGCTGGCCGAACGCTACCCGGTGTTTCTCTTGGGTGGCGCCTACGAAGTCCGCAACAACGAATTGCCGGTCACCGAAAACAGCAACTGGAACGCGGTGTTGTCCATGAACATTCCGATTTTTGACGGCTTCGCCAATTTGGCCCGCGTGCGCGAGAGCCGCTTTCGCGCCGACCAAGGCCGCCTGCGCCGCGTGCAGATTGAAGACCAGGTGGAACGCGACGTGCGCAGCGCCTATGAAGATTTCCGTTTTTGGACCGACGAACTCGACCGCCGCCGCAACGAAACCCAGTCCATCCGTCAGAGCCGCACGGGCGGGGGCCTCGAGTACGCGTTGTGGAACATGCACGCCGAACTCGGCATCATCGAAGCCAAGGTGGAGCGCAGTATCGCCTCGGCGCTCCTCGCTAAATCCATCGGACCGCAGCCGGAATGATCATTCGCCGTTTCGTCCTTTTGGCCATTCTGATCGCGGGCTTGGCCCGCCCGCTCGGCTGGGCGAATGTGGTGTGGCCGTCGCACACGTCCAGCGAGCGCGTAGCCGCGGACATTTTGTGGGACCGCATTCGCCGCGAACCCGTGGGCAAACGTCCGCGTGTGATTTTGGTGTTGGGCGGCGGCGGCGCGCGGGGCTTAAGCCACATCGGCGTGCTGCGCGTGTTGGAACAGGAGCGCATTCCGGTGGACCAAATCGTCGGCGTCTCCGTCGGGGCGCTGATCGGCGCTCTTTACGCGGCCGGACTCTCGGTGGATCAGATCGAATCGATGGCGCAGGAAATCGGCTGGAGAAATTTGACCGACTTCTCGCGCTTTCGCCTGCTTAAACTCATTTTGACCGACGAGCTCCTCTCCACCAACAAGATGGAAGCGTACCTGCACAAAAAATTGGGCGGCCTGTACTTCCACGATTTAAAAATTCCATTTGTCTGCATCGCCACCGACATCCGCACCGGCGAAAAAGTGGTGTTTAAGGAAGGGCCGGTGGCGTTTGCGGCCCGCGCCAGCGCGACCATCCCCGGCGTGTTCAAGCCGGTGCCGTACCGCCACCGTTTTTTGGTCGACGGCGGCGTGGTCGACAACCTGCCGACCAACCTGATCGCGGTCGACGACAATGATTTCGTGCTGGCCGTCCTGCCGAAGGTCCAGCTGGAGATGAAAGACGCCGACACGGTGCTGAAAACCTTGGTGCGCTCGGTCGAAATTCAGAAAGACACCATGATGTTCGAGCGCCGCAAAGACGCCGATTTCATGATCGAGCCCAATGTGGGAGACGTGTCGATGGTGGAACTCGACCGCTCGCAGGAATGCATCGCGGCCGGCCTGCGCGAGGCGCGGCTCCAGGCGCTGGAACTCAAAAAACGGCTCATTCAGAGATCAAGGTGAAAACAGTTCTATTTTTAGCATCGTTTATGATGGTCTCGGTTTGCCGCGCGATCGGCGTGGAAGAGATCCGGAAGAAATTGGCCGACATTCCGCCGGAACGCAACTTCCGTGCGCGAGCCGTTTTGTTGAACGATCTCGGCACCCAGCTTTACAAGGAAGGGCGCTGGGACGAGGCGATCGAGGCGTTTGACAACGCGCTGAGCTACGGGCCGCCGACCGTGTTAAAAAAGCACATCCACTTATATATGGGCAAAAGTTACGAGTCGTCCGGACGGCTGGACAAGGCTCTTACGTCCTACGAACAGGCGGCGCTGTTCGACAAGCGCAACTGGCGTCGCCACCGGGACCTGGCCGGATTGTACGAACGGGCCGATTTAATTGAAAAAGCAGTTGGTTCCTATGCGAAGGCGTTGCGGTATAATCCCCGTGAATCGTCCGTTCACTTCGCCTTGGGCCGTCTCGACCGGCGGCTCGCCCGATACGAACAAGCCGAAACGCATTTCCTCGCGGCCCTCGAGTACGGTCAGAATCAAAACGACGTTTTTGCGGAATTGAGCCTCGTTTTTGAGGCGCAGGGGAAGTTTTCCGAGGCTGCCGCGGCGGCCAACGAAGTAACGGGGGGCGACGCGCCGGCGGCCGATTGGGCGCGGCTGACGTACTTGTCGATTTTGGGACGGCAGGACGATTTGATCGCGAAAAGCTTTGAAGGTCTCAAGAAAAAAGGCGTTTCAGAGGAAACCATCCGCTTTTACGAAGCGTTGAAACGTTACATCGGCGCCAACCCGTCGCAGGATGATGCGCGGTTTGCCGCTCAGCTCAAGGACATTTTGAAATGAAATCACGTCATTATTCGTATCGCGGCGGTTCTTTCCACGTGGAAGGCGTCGCCATTGAGGCGCTCGCCAAAAAATGGGCAACGCCGCTTTATGTCTACTCGCGCGGCGACATCGAAGACCGTTTCGACGCCTATGAAAAAGCGTTTTCGCCGCTGCAGCATTTGGTTTGTTTCGCGCTGAAAGCCAACCCCAATTTGGCGGTGGCGCGCGTGCTGGCACGCCGCGGCGCCGGTGCGGACGTGGTGTCGGCGGGCGAACTGAAACGCGCGCTCTTGGCCGGTTTCGCGCCGCAAAACATTATTTTTTCGGGCGTCGGCAAAACGGAAGAGGAACTGGCGTTCGCCATTCGTTCCGGCATTCGTTTGATCAACGTCGAATCGCAGGAAGAGCTGGTCGCGCTGAACAACGTGGCCTCGAAGCTGAAAAAAGCGGCGGCATTTTCGCTCCGCGTGAACCCCGATGTGCGCGCGGGCGGGCATCCGCACATCAGTACCGGCACGCCGGAAAACAAATTCGGCGTTTATTACAAAAACATTTTTCCGCTTTATCAATGGGCGAAGCGCCAGCCGTATTTGCGGGCCGTGGGCATTCAGTCGCACATCGGCTCGCAGATCACCCGCGTGGCGCCGTACAAACGAGCGGTTTCCGTGCTGATCAATTTGATCGAAGACCTGCGCAAAGTGGGCGTGCATTTGGAAATTGTGGACCTGGGCGGCGGGTTGGGCGTGGATTACAACGGGGAAAACCCCGATACGCCGGCGGATTTGGCCAAGGTCCTTTTGCCGCCTTTGCAAAAGCACAGTTTGACGCTGTTCTTGGAGCCGGGCCGCTCGCTGATCGCGCAGGCCGGCATGCTCGTGACAAAAGTTTTGTACCGCAAAGACGCGGGCCGCAAACATTTTGTGATCGTGGACGCCGCTATGAACGATTTGGCGCGCCCGGCCCTTTACGACGCCTATCACGAAATCGTGTTCGCGCGCAAACGGACCGGCAAAAAGCTGATCGCCGACGTGGTCGGGCCGGTGTGCGAATCGGGCGACTATTTGGCGCGGGGCCGGGAAATGGTCTTGCCGAACCAGGGCGATACTTTGGCGATTTTGACCGCCGGCGCCTATGGTTTCGCCATGAGCTCGCAGTACAACGCGCGTCCGCGCGCGGCGGAGGTGCTGGTCTCGGGCCGTAAAGCGGAACTGGTGCGCAGCCGCGAAACGTTCTCGGATTTAATCCGCGGCGAACGGATTCCCAACTCTCTTAAATGAAGAAAATTAAATTCATCAAAATGAACGGGGCCGGAAACGACTTTGTTTTCATCGATCGCTTGTCGACGAAGGCGGCCGTCACGCCGGCGCTCGCCCGCAAAATGCTCGACCGCCATTTTGGAATCGGCGGCGATCAAATGCTGGTTCTCGAGCGCGGGAAAAACGCGTCGTCATACAAATTGAGCTTCTATAATTCCGACGGCTCCACCGCGGAAATGTGCGGCAACGGCGCGCGCGCGGCCGGCGCGTACCTGCACGGCGTGCGCGGCGTCAGGAAAGATTTTTCGTTTCAGACCAAAGCGGGCGTGATCGGCATTAATGTCGGCGGCGGGCGCATCACCGTGAACATGGGCCGGCCCATTCTCGACGGAAAGAAAATTCCGACGCGCGGGACGGGCGAGATCGTGAGCCGTCCGCTGAAAGCCGGCGGGAAAACCTTTAAAATTCACGCGGTCTCGATGGGAAATCCGCATTGCGTGATCTATGTGAATGATGTTAAAAACTTCCCGGTTGCGACCTATGGCCCGCTGATCGAGAACCATCCGTTCTTTCCGAACCGGGTGAACGTGGAGTTCGTGCAAGTTTTGAGCAAAAACCATGTGCGCGCGCGGGTGTGGGAACGCGGCGCGGGCGAGACGCTGGCCTGCGGCACCGGCGCTTGCGCCATTATGGTGGCCGGCGCGCGCATCGGCAAAACGGCGTCGTCGCTTGCCATTGATTTGCCGGGCGGACAGTTGAAAGCCACGTGGGCCGCGGACGGCAACGTTCAATTAACCGGACCCGCTGAAATTTCGTACGAGGGAGAGTTTTATGTTTAGAGGATCATTTGTCGCTTTGGTCACGCCGTTCCGTTCGGGACGCGTCGACGAGAAAAAACTGCGCGAGCTTGTGGAATGGCACTTGAGCGAAGGGACCGCAGGCTTTGTTCCCGTCGGGACCACCGGCGAATCCGCCACGCTCGACTACAAAGAGCATGCGCGCGTCATTGAAGTCGTGGTTAAAACCGTCAAAGGCCGCGCTCCGGTCATTGCGGGCGCGGGCTCCAACTCCACCGCCGAAGCCATTGCATTGACTCGCGAGGCCAAAGAACTCGGCGCGGACGCGGTGCTGTCCGTGAATCCCTATTACAACAAGCCGACGCAGGCCGGTCTGAAAGCGCATTTCCTGGCGATCGCCAAAGCGGTCGACATCCCGATCATGCTCTACAACATCCCGTCACGCTCGAGCGTTCAACTGCAGGCCTCAACCATCGCCGAGATGGCCAGCGCCTCCAAACGCATCGTTGGCGTGAAAGAATCGACCGGCAGCATGGACATGGCGACAGAAATCCGTGCGGCGTGCGGCGATAAATTCTGCATCATCTCCGGCGACGACTCGCTGACCTTGCCGCTCATGGCGCTCGGCGCGACCGGCGTGATCTCGGTGGCCGCGAACATCGTGCCCAAAGACATCGCGCGCTTGTGCAGCATGGGCCTGGACGAACGCTTTGACGAAGCGCAGCTGATTCACCAAAAACTTTATCCGCTGATCAAGAGCCTCTTCATCGAAACCAACCCTGCGCCGGTGAAAGCGGCGATGAAAGAGATGGGTTTGATCAACGATGAAAGCCTGCGCCTGCCGATGGTCAGCATCGGCGCCGACACGCGCAAAAAACTCAAAGCCGAAATGAAGAAATACGGGATCCTGTAATGAAGAAATCGATTCGTCTCGCCCTCATCGGTTCAAACGGCCGCATGGGCCAGCGCATCGCGGCTTTGGCCGAGAATGATCCGCGGTTCCAGTTGATCGCGGGCGTGGAACGCCCGGACAGCGCGAACATCGGCCGTTTTATGGCCGGGCACGCGCCGGTTGTCGGTTCTGTCGATGAAATTCTTTCCAAAACCGACGCGGTGATCGATTTTAGTGCGGTGGAAGGGACGGTTCAGAACGCCATCCAAGTGGCCAGCCAGCGTAAGCCGCTGGTTATCGGTACGACGGGTCTTAAGCCGCCGGCCTTGAAGAAGCTGCGACAAATTTCCAAACGCATTCCGATCGTTTTCTCGCCGAACATGAGCGTCGGCGTGAACGCGCTGTTCCGCCTTGTCGCGGAAGCCGCGCGCGCGCTCAAAACATATGACCTCGAAATCATCGAGGCGCACCACAACCAGAAAAAAGACGCGCCCTCCGGCACCGCGATGCGCCTGGCTGAAATCGCCGCCGAAGCTTCCGGCCGCTCGCCCAAGGATTTTGTTTACGGCCGTAAAGGATTCACCGGCGCACGCAAGAACAAGCAGATCGGCATCATGTCGATCCGTGCGGGCGACATCGTCGGCGATCACACGGTGATGCTTTCGACGGGCGGCGAACGCCTGGAACTCACGCACCGCGCGCATTCGCGCGACGCCTTCGCTTCCGGCGCGCTCGAAGCCGCCGCCTGGATCGTCGGCAAGAAACCCGGTTTTTACAGCATGCTCGACGTTTTAAAGGGGAAATAATGAAAGTCCGATCGTCTTTAAGCCAGCGCCTGCAGAAATTGCCGCCGTATTTATTCGCCGAAGTCGACAAGAAGAAAAAAGCGGCGATCGAACGCGGCGTCGACCTGATTTCGCTTGGCGTGGGCGATCCGGACCGTCCGACGCACCCGCATATCATTGAAGCCGCCAAGAAAGCGATGGACAACCCGAGCCACCACAAATATCCGTTCGGTTCGGGCCTTAAAGATTTCCGCGACGCCGTCGCGGCCTTTATGAAACGCCGTTTTAACGTGGAGTTGGACCCGGCCACCGAAATTTATTCGCTGATCGGCTCCAAAGAAGGCATCGGCCACTTGCCGCTGGCCGTGATCGACCCGAAAGACGTGGTCCTCGTGCCCGACCCCGGCTATCCGGTGTATCAGGGCTCGACGATTCTCGCCGACGGCGAGGTGTACAACATGCCGCTTCTGCGCGAGAACCAGTTCTTGCCGGACCTGGACGCCATTCCCGCGCGCGTGCTCGAGAGCGCGAGCCTGATGTTCATCGGCTACCCCAACAATCCGACGTCCGCGACCGTGCAGAAATCTTTTTTTGAAAAAGTGGTGAAGTTCGCGCGCGAACATGAGATTGTGGTGGCGCATGATAACGCCTATTCCGAAATGTACTTCGGCCAACCGCCGATTTCCTTCTTGGAAACGCCGGGCGCCAAAGACGTCGGCGTCGAGTTTCATTCGCTGTCGAAGACCTACAACATGACGGGTTGGCGCTTGGGCTGGATCTGCGGCAACAAAGACGTGGTCAAGCAGTTGGCCACCGTGAAGGACAATTTTGATTCGGGCGTTTTCGAAGTGGTCCAGGCGGCGGGCATCGCCGCGCTGAACGGCCCGCAATCGTGCGTGGACGACATGCGCAAGCTCTACAAGGAACGCCGTGATTTGTTCGTGCCGGCGATGAAGAAGATGGGCTGGGATTTGAACACGCCGGATGCGACGTTTTACGTTTGGGCGAAAACGCCGAACGGCCTGACGTCGATGGAAACGGTGTCGCACATTTTGGAAACCACCGGCGTGTTGTGCACGCCCGGCAACGGCTTCGGCCCGTCGGGAGAAGGGTATGTGCGCTTCGCGCTGACCGTGGAGAAGCCCCGCCTGGAAGAAGCGATCAGTCGCCTCGGCAAGCTGCGCTGGTAATCTAGATCAACAGCCAGAAGGCCAGCAGGAAGTAGCTGGAAACGCTGATTAAATCCGTCGTCGTCGTAATAAGCGGCCCCGTGGCCGTCGCCGGGTCGACCCCGAAACGGACCAGCGTCAGCGGCACGAACACGCCCAGCGCCGTGGCCAACGTCATCGACAAAAACATGCCCACCCCAATCACCACCGCAAAGTAGTTCCCGTAATCGGCCCCGTACAGAAGATGCGCAATCAGGCCCATGGCGCTGCCATAAATTAAACCCAGTGTGGCGCCCACCGACATTTCATGCAGCAGAAGCTTCCAGCGGTCGGAAAATTGATACTCGCGCAGAGTCAACGAGCGAACGAGGACCATGGAGGACTGCGAGCCTGCGTTTCCGCCCATGGCCGCGATCACCGGCATGAACGCCGCCAGAACCACGATCTTTCCGAGAACAAAATCGAAATGTTTAACCACCGCCGACACGAGCAGGCCGCCGGCGCAGGTGGCGACCAGCCATGGCAGGCGCAAACGCACGACATGGAACACGGATTCGGATTCGAAATCGGCCACGTCGGTACCGGCCATTTTCGCGATGTCTTCGCTGGCTTCTTTCTGCGCGAGGGGAAGGATATCCTCCGAGCGCAAATAGCCTTGGAGTTTGTCGTCTTTATCGACGACCGGCGCCATCGACGGCTGATATTTGGTGAAGATATGGACCGCTTCTTCCTGGTCCTGCTCCGGATAGAGTTTCAGCAGGCGCACGCCGTGCATGTATTCGGATAATTTTAAACGCGGCGGCGCCGCGATCAGGTCGCGCAAAGATACCCAGCCGATCAAGCGTCCGTTTTTATCGGTAATGTAATAGCCGTCCGGGCCGCCGGAACGCAATCGCGTCGCGGTGCGGATTCGTTCAAGCGCTTGCGTGCTGGTTAAATTGGGCGTGATCTCAACGCGCTGCGGATGCATCCATCCGCCGACGGTTTGCGCTGGGTAGGAAGCCGGCGCAACCATTGTTCCGGGCGCACTTTTCTTCAACACGCGCGCGAGCAGTTTGACGGTCTTGGGCGGAAGGCCCGTGAAGAAACGGGTGACAACTTCCTGTTCGACAGGGTCCAATTCTTGAAACAAGGACACCGCGCCCTCGGCTGAAAGAAGGGGAAAAAGGTGCGCCTGTTCCGTTTCAGAAAAGCGGTTCCAGGCCTCGGCCAAGTCGACCGTCGATATGGATTTCAGAAGCCCTTTAATTTCCTTGTCGTTGTTTTCCGTGAGGAGTTCTTTTATCTCGGGAACAAAAAGTTCGGCGACGGGGAAATTAGACGGAGAGCGCGGCGGCACGGGGGATTACCGTTTGTAGCGGGCTTCGATGGAACTGTTGATGCCGCCGCGGGACGAAAAGTCGCCCCGAACGAGGCATGATTTGGGGGCGCAGGCTTTGATGATGTCGCGGAGCATTTTATTCACCGCGTTCTCGTAGAAAATTCCCAGGTTGCGGTAGGCCAGGAAATACATCTTCAGCGATTTGAGCTCCAAGCACAGCTTGTTCGGGGTGTAGATAAACGTGATCGTCCAGAAATCATACTGGCCGGTTTTGGGGCAAATGGAGGTGTATTCGGGAATCGTCACCGTGATGTCGTATGACGGATACTGGTTCGGCCAGCATTCGATGGCCGGCAATTTTACGTTGACGCCGGCGCTGGCGTGGCGGTCGGTGTAGCCCAATTTCGTTTTCATAGGGCGGAAGGTTACCACTCTTTACAACTCGGTTACAACTTTGTTTCACAAGCTTTACGGCGCGTTAAGGCGGTTTTAAGGCGGGGCTGTTAAAATAGAAGCATGAAACGGTTCGCGGCCTTGCTCGCGTTGTTATTGACCTGCGAAAACGCGGTTTTTGCCCGCGTTGCCGGACCGGTTTTCACGACGTCGAAACCGGTCGCCTTGCCCGCTTGGCTGAGCGCCGCGCCGATCTCGCCCACTTACAGCCAGCGCGACTCCTTTATTCGTCCGGCGCGGACCATCGTTATTGTTCAGGACGAACAGGCCCAAATCCCGCACATAAACCCGTTCGGGCGCACGCTGCGCGAAACCGCGGAATCCTTGCTCAAAAAAAACATCATTAACAACGCCGAATACACGGTGATCGGCTATTTGAGCAACGGCGGCGCCGGTTCCGTTAATTCGCCGTTCATGGTCAGCGGCTACGATGATGAAAATGAATCCGGCACCCGTTTTTCCAGCCGGTCCCTTCAAAGCGCCGAGAGATCGCTGGCCGAGCTCTCGGAGCGGCTGCAGATTTTAAAGCAAACGCACTACAATGACGGCCTGCTTGGTTTCGACCAACGCGCGGCTTCCTACGACGCGGGCCGCCTGAGTGTTCCGGGTTACGCGTTGTACCTGGATTCCATCGTGCCTGCGGCAACGCCGGCGCTGCAGAATTTCATCAGCGCCGCATTGATCGAAGGCTCGCTCAATTTGCCGCGCGCGGAGAATGAACGCGCCGTTTTCATCGCCGCGCTGTCGCGCACGCTGGACCCGCAGGAAACGGAGCGGCTCGCGCGTTCCGGAAAGCTCCTGCGAGCGGGGCTCGTTTCTCACGCCGATTATTACCGGATCCTTAAAGACATCGCCGCCGGAAAAGACGCGGCGCTCGGTGATTATCCGGAGCTCAAATTGTATGTGCAGTACGTCGAGCTGTGCGCGCGGATCGATCACGACGCCGTGTTCGACGAACTTGACGCTCAGGAGGAAATCGTGCGCGCGCAACTGGCCCTAACGGACGATGAACGGCAAATTTCCGCCCTCAACAAAGCCTACGTCCTCATGAAAAAACTCGTCGAGCGCCGTTTGAGCGAAACCGACGGCAAAACCCGCTTCGCCAAAGCCCGCGCGCGTTAGTACAATCGCCTCATGCGGCGAACCAAATCCAAGAAGACTTTTTCCGACCTCATTAAAATCATGGCCCGTCTCCGCGGCCCAGGCGGCTGTCCGTGGGACCGGGAACAGACGCATAAATCCCTTCTGAAATATTTAAAAGAGGAAAGCGTCGAGGTGGAGCAGGCGGTAAAACGGAGGGATTTCAATAATTTACAGGAAGAGCTCGGCGATATATTGCTCCAGGTTCTTTTTCACGCCCAACTGGCGACGGAAACCCGCCGGTTCACCATCCACGACGTCACGGATACGCTGGCCCGCAAGCTCGTGCGCCGCCATCCGCATGTTTTCGGTCCCGGTAAAAAGGAAAAACTCACGGCGGACGACGTGCGCCGCCGCTGGAAAGCCATGAAATTGAAGGAAAAGGGCCTCTAAATTCGATATTATACCCGCCAAGACAACCGACCTAATCTATATGCAAACACAACCCAAATTCAGCCTTAACGGGCACGATTTCTCGATTGAAAATTATAACGGCTCGCGCACGTTCGCGAGCTTCTTTCCGGCATTGGCGGGCGTAAAAGGCAAGCCGATGTGGGTTTTCTACGCCAACCGCGGCCAAGCGATTGCCGGCTTCGGCATCAACGACAAGAACGGGGCCATGATGGAGTTTCTGCCCGCGAACAAAGCGTATCAAGCCACGCCGTTCCTCGGTTTCCGCACCTTCTATCGACTTCCGCAGGATCAGTTCTACGAACCTTTTGCGCTTCATTCCAAATCCACTCAGACGATGACGATTCGCCCGTACGAGATTGAGCTGCGGGACGTGAATGCGGCGCTCGGCATCGAAACGACGGTGGTCTATTTTGGCTTGCCTAACGAACCTTTGCCCGCGCTGGTGCGTCGCGTGACTGTGAAAAACATCGGCAAGAAGGGCGCTCGCATCGACATGGCCGACGGCTTGCCGCGCGTGATCCCCAAGGGCATGGATGATTATTTGGTCAAAAACATGTCGCGGACCATCGAGGCGTTCACGGAAGTCACGAATCTCGAAAACGGCGTGCCGTTTTTTAAACTCAAGATCCAGCCCGACGACAAACCCGATATCAATTGGCTTGAGAGCGGCTTTTTCTCGTTCGCGGTGGCGGATGAGGCGCTCGTTCCCGTCATCATCGATCCCTCGCTCCTGTTCGGCGAAGACACCGCTTTCATTAAACCGTGCCCCGACGCTTGGAAGAAGACCCCGCCCCTGAAAAACCAGCTCGCTTCCAGCATTATGCCGAGCAGCCTCTTTACCGCCGCGTTTACGCTGGGCCCGTCCCAGTCGCGTACCATTACTTCGTACTACGGCTACGGCGAAACCAAGAACGCCGTGAACAAGTTCGTTTCCGTCGTGAAAAGCTTCCCGCATTACTTTGAGGCGAAGCGCGAAGAGATGAAAAACATCTATCTTGACCTGGTGGGCAAATTCGGCCTGAAGACGGGCGTCGACGTCCTGAACCAATACGGAGACGCGACGTTCATGGACAATGTGCTGCGCGGCGGTTTCCCGATGCCGCTGGGTCCCGCGGGCAATTTCGTCCATGTTTTCTCGCGCAAGCACGGAGACATGGAGCGCGATTACAACAACTTCCAAATTTCAGGGACCTATTATTCGCAGGGCAACGGTAATTTCCGCGACGTGAACCAGAACCGCCGCCACGACTTATTCCTGAATTCCAAGCTCGGCACCTTGAACATCGATTTCTTCTTCAACCTGATCCAATTGGACGGCTTTAACCCGCTGATCATCAACCCGCTGCGTTTCGTCATTCCGAACGATTTATTGCACCGCCTCGAACTCAACGTCACCGATGAATGCAAGGCGGAGTTCGACACTCTCAAAAAAGACGCGGTTCTCGCCGGCCAACTCTACGAGTTCGTCAAAAAATATTCGCCGGACCCGCTCAACGTCGACGCGTTGTTCAAAGAGCTGATCGAGAGCTGCGATATACAGCAGCAAGTTCAGCACGGCGAAGGCTATTGGATCGATCACTGGATTTACAACCTGGACCATTTGGACCAGTACCTGTCGGTGTTCCCGGATAAAAAAATCTGGCTCTTTTTTGAGAAGAAAGATTTTTCATTCTACGATTCCGATCATTACGTCCGCCCGCGCCGCGATAAATACGTGGTGACAAAAGAGGGTAAATTACGCCAGTACGGCGCGGTACGCCCCGACCAGCAGAAGAAAGCCCTGCTGCACACGCGCAAAAAAGACGCGTATAAAGTGCGCACGCAGAACGGACACGGCGGCGTTCTTGAAGTGAGTTTGTTCGTGAAGCTTTTAGCGATGACGACGGTCAAGGCGAGTTCGCTGGATCCGTACGGCGTGGGGCTCGAAATGGAGGCGGACAAGCCAGGCTGGTGCGACGCGCTCAACGGCGTGCCGGGTATTTTTGGCTCGTCTTCGCACGAAATGTTCGAATTGATGCGCCTCGTCCGGTTGCTGAAGAACGACGTGCTGCCGATATCGCCGACCAAAACCGTGGAGCTTCCGCAGGAAATTTATTCTTTTATGCGCGACGTCGAAGTGGCTTTGAAAGCCGCCCGCGGCGACGATTTTCGTCCCACCTGGAACAAACTGGCGGCCGCGCGCGAGGAATTCCGCGAGAAAACGTTTTTCGGCGTCAGCGGCAAGACGCGCGCCTGCCGTATGAACGACATTAAAGTTTTCCTCGATACGGTGTCGGGAGCGTTGGCCCGTGCCGAAAAGAAAGTTATTGATCCGGAAACGGGTTTGCCCAGTTCTTATTTTTCATATGAAGTCGATGCCGCAAAATTGAGCGACGGCTGGCGCAACAATCTGGAAAAATTGCCGTGGAAACAAAACCGCGTGGCCCCGTTCCTGGAAGGCGTGGTCCACCAGATGAAGCTTTCCGACCCATCAAAAGCGGCAAAACTTTATCAGAAGGTCCGCAAATCCGATTTGTACGACGCGAAGCTGGGCATGTACCGTTTGAACGCCCCGCTCAATCCGACGCAGGATGAGCTCGGCCGCATCGTCGTCTTTTCGCCGGGCTGGCTGGAGAACGAATCCATTTTCCTGCACATGCATTACAAATATCTTTTGGAGATCCTCCGCTCCGGAATGACGGAAGCATTCTTTAAAGAGATTAAGACCGGTTTGATCCCGTTCCGCGACGTGCGCACGTATGGGCGCCCTATTTTTGAGAACTCGTCGTTTATCGCCAGCTCGGCGTTCGTCAACACGGATGTCCACGGCAAGGGGTTCGTTGCTCGTCTCTCTGGCGCGACCTCGGAATTCATGAGCATGGTTTACCACATGGCGTTCGGCAAGCCGATTTTCCGTATGGTGGAAGGCCAGTTCGTGTTTTCACCGACGCCGTCTTTGCCGGCGTCGTGGTTTGTGCGGGAAGAAGGCGAGTTGGGCCTTAAAGACAGTTTTCGCTTGTCTCTGTTCGGCGTGCCGGTGATTTATTTGAACCCGAAAAAACGCGACACGTTCGGTTCAAGAGGCGTGAAGCCGGTGGAATACGAATGGATTCTGGACGGGCGTTTTCATGTGCATAAGGGGCGCTTCTTACCGCCGGAAGCATCTCAGAATCTTCGCGACGGGCGTTTGGAAAACCTCAAGATCGTTCTCGGCTAACTCACCACTTATAAATTAAATTCCCGGTTATATCGTTGTTGCTGTTCGGAATAAAGACGATGCCTTTATTGTGATCAAACGCGTATGGCGATACCAAAAGCGGCGTGTAGTAATCCTGCGGATCCGGGAAATCTGAGGGATCTGTTAAATCGACCAGATAAACATCGTCCGCCGGATTTTGCGTCATCAGTGCCGGAATAATCACGTCCCATCTCCCCGATATGCCATTGAATGAAGGCCATCTATCTTTTAGCAGGGGGACGGGCACATAATCGATCCAGCGTGGGGAAAGAATTTTGGTGAACGAAAGTTTATCCGCGCCGGCGAAATGACTGTTTCCTTTTGGGAATGCTTCTAGCGGGTAATGTCCTTCATTCTCGCTGTAATAGATGGAAATTGTCGTACGCAGCGTTCCCAAGTTCGATTTCGTCTTAGCTTGATGGGCGCGCAAGAGGACCAGGTCGTAGCGAGGGAAAATGATTGACGCCATGAGCGACAGAATAAAGACGACAATCAGTAGCTCGAGCAGGGTGTAGCCGGTGTTTTTTTCGAACTTATGATTCATTACGAATAGGATCTGAAATCGTGATTCGCTCGGCAACCTTTTTATCAACGGTAATGGTTATGCCTTTGGCCGGTTTGAGCCGCGTCTTCCCCGCCGGCACGGGTTCTTGCCATGTCGCCGCATTGTCCGTCACGGATTGAATGTGCTGTCGATTAACGCCGGCGGTCATGGTCGTGTCGACTTGAATGGCCAAAAATGGAGGATTGTTGTACGTGTTGCGCGCTTTGATGTGGCGGCCTGATTTAAACAGAACCAAGACTTTTTTGTTTGGGTCCGCGGCTAGCGCTTGCGCCCGCTCCAGCTCTTTCTGATGGTCGATTATTTTCTGACGGCGCACGTATTGATACTGAAATTCCTGGGCGACGGCTTGATCTTTAACGTTATCCGTCGGCACGTCGGCTGGAACATATGAGCCATCCTTAAAGAATTTATCCAATGACGTCGCTTTTTTGACCACCACGCGGCGGTTGGCCTCTTTAAGCTGCGCGAGAATTTCAGGACTGATTTTCGATTGTTCGGCGACGGGGATGTTGTCGAGAACGCCGGGCAGCGCGCGGAAAGGCTTATGGCTGTGATCCGCCGCTTTCGGCGGCTCGGGATCTTTAATCAACAGGCGGGCGCCGACCATCAATACGCAAACGCAGCTTAATATGATTAAACGTTTTCGCTCTGCGGCGCGGCGTTTTTGCTCGCGCTCTTCATATGCCGAAACGGCTCCGCTGATATCAATGGCCATGGTAAGATAAGTTTACGTCAAAAGGATTGATTTTCCATATCGAATGAAAACTTTACGGGTGTTTCTTGTCACGTTTCTTTTGGGGCCGGCGGCCGCGATGGCGGCCGTCGAAATAGATCGTAATGACGAGGTGTTTTACAATTGGGCCTCTAAAGAACTCGACGCCATGCGTTCCGGTAAGCGCGGCTTGGTGCCGCAGACACTGGTGGAGAGGCTGGATGGGGCGGCGGCAACGACGACCGTTCGACCTGTGACGTCCGACGAAGAAACATGGCATCCCAATGATCGCAAAGGCACGCGCAGCCACATTATCCCGCAGGACACCAAGATCCAGGGCGCGGAACGGCGCCAGCCAACGAACGCCGTGGCGTATATTCATCCCAGCCGGGTCGATCCGAACTTGAGTTTGTTTAAGCTCGGCACGTTTGTTTACTTTTTGGCGATGGCCGCGGACTTGAACACCGGCCAATTCTCGGCGGATTACCGTATCCGCGAGCGGCGGGCGATTTTTTTCTCCAACGCCTGGAAGGACAGCTTTGGCTATCCGCTTTTGAGCATCTCGGACAACGTGCCGACGCCCGACTATCGCAGCGCCAAAGAAGCCAACCTGCTCACCGAAGACCAAAAAGAGAGTTTCCCAATATTAAACTCAGTCCCTTGAACCCGCACTGAATTTCAACCATCCTTCTTTATATGCGCCGTTCATTTCTAGTGCTACTTGTTATGGCATCGACGGGTCCGTGCTGGGCTGCCGGCGATCCGCTTAAACGCGTGGCCAAAGATTTATCTAGGCAGCTGGTACGAATGGATAAGGTTCGCGTCGGCCTTTTGGCGTTTCCCTATCATGACGGCCGCACCAGCAGCGGATCGTCCATCGTCTGCGAGCGACTGACCACCTATTTGGTTATGACCAAAGGGATCCAGGTGGTGGAACGCCGCCTGGTGCAGAAATTGCTGGAAGAGCAGAAACTCAGTGAAACCGGCGTGATTGACATGGCCACCGCCCGCAAAATGGGCCAGGTGCTTGGCGTGGATGTGCTGGTCACGGGAACGTTGATCGACTTGGACAACGGCCGCACCGAGGTCAACGCGCGGGCGCTGAAGAGCGATACCGGTGAAGTGGTGGCCGCGTCGTTCGCCCTGATCGATCGCGCCTGGACCGACGCCCCGCGGCGGGCCAACCGCCCGCCGGCGAGCGTGAAGGAGCCTGAGGAAGCGCCGCAGAAAGAAGTCGAGGAACCCATACGGGTGGGTTTTCCAGCGGCGCGTCCGGCACGCCGATGAAGCGGGCCTGCTGCGCGTTGCTTATCGTTTTTTTCGTCGGCTCCGTCGAAGCCGCCGGCTTTAAAAAAGTTTCACGCCAATTGGCCGCGGGCATGGCGGGGCGCACCTCCAAGAAAGTCGCGGTCGTTACCTTCCTTTATCCGGATTCCAAATTCAGCAGCGGTTCATCCATCGTGGCGGAGCGGTTAACGACGGCTTTGGTGGGCCGTAATAATCTGCAGATTCTGGAGCGACGATTGATGCAAAAAATCCTCGAAGAGAAAAGAATGGCCGAAACGGGAGTGGTCGACCCGTCCACGGCCAAGCAGCTGGGGTCGGTTCTTGGGGTGGACGCGTTGGTGACCGGCACGCTGATCGATCTTGAGAATAAAAAAACCGAGGTGAACGCGCGAATGATCGACGCCGAAACCGGCGCGATTTTGTCGGCCACGCGCTTTACGGTTGAACGAACCTGGAATGACAAGCCGCGTTCTTCCCAGCCCGCCACGGCTAAACCCGTTGCGGTCAAAACCGCTCCGCCTGAACCCGAAGAGCCGCCCATGCCGCCGTCGGGCCCGGCATTGCGTCTTTCCAATGAAAATTTTCCGGCCGGGCGCCGCCACTATCACACGGAGAAAGGGGCCGGAACGAGCAAGGAAACGGATGATCTCTATTATGACGACGGGCCGGGAGTGAAGTCGTCAGTCAAAAAAGAACAACCCGTCAGACAGCAGCCCAGTTTAATCGACCGGCGTTTGGAAAAAGCCAAACGCGAACGCGACACGCGGCACCGTTAATTAAATTCGCCCGCCACAGCGGTTTTGAGTTCGTCCAAGCGCGCCGCGCTCTCCAGCAAAATGTTGCCCTGATACAAAATCGCCGTTTTCGTTATCCGCAGCGCCCCACCCACCCGCTTCTGGCCCGCCGCCCTCAAATCGTTGCAGACCGGTTCTTGAAAACACTCGCCGCTGCGCGCCTGTGGTCCGCAGGAAACAAATAAATCCAAGCGCAGCGACGGATCCCATTTTTCGAGCGCGGATTTTAGACGCTTGTGGATCTCTTCGTAGCAGTCGCGCGGTTTTTCGGGAAGGATATTGTGCCCGCGCGGCCAGACAAGAGATAGGCTTAGATCGGTTATTTTGTGGTGGACGATGCCGCCGCCCGACGGACGTTTGATGCCGTTCTCGACGGACATGGTATGCCCGTAGCTAGTGGTGGGTTTGTCCCATTGGAAGAAGCGCAACGTGGGTTGGATTGGATTTTTGAGCGCTTCAGCGTCGACGGCCATGTTGGCCGCGCCGCTTAAACGGCCAGAATCAACGCGGCGCCAGGTTTGAACGCGGGGAGCCACTGAATTCCATCGGCTCCTGCGTGGAAGCCCATTTTAAGATCGGTTCGCGGGCGGCCTTGACTTCGTCCAGGCGGCGCACGGGCGTCGTATGCGGAGCGGTTTTCACCATCTCCGGCTGCGTTTCGATTTCCTTGGCGATCTTTTCCACCGTCTGGCAGAACAGCTCAAGCGTCTCCGGCGTTTCGGTTTCGGTCGGCTCAATCATCAAGCATTCGGGAACGATCAGCGGGAAGTAAACCGTCGGCGCGTAAAAGCCGTAATCGAGCAGACGTTTGGCGATGTCGAGCGTTTTGGTGCCGTTCTTCAGCGCGGGCACGCCCGAGAAAACCGCTTCGTGCATGCACGGTTCGTCGGAATAAATTTTGAAGGTCTTGGATAAGCGGACGCGGATGTAATTGGCGTTCAAAATCGCGCGGCGGCTCATCGCTTTGATGCCGTTTTCACCGAGCGCCAGCATGTACGCGTAGGCGCGGATCAAAATACCGGTGTTGCCAAAGAAACTGCGCAGCTGCCCGATCGATTGCGGCAGTTGGTGCTTCGAATCGCGCAGCTCAAATTTGTCGCCCACCTTAAAGACGCGCGGAATCGGCAGGAACGGCTCGAGTTCCTTCTTCACGCCCACCGGGCCCGCGCCCGGGCCGCCGCCGCCGTGCGGCGTCGAGAACGTCTTGTGCAAATTGATGTGGCAGATGTCGAAGCCCATGTCGCCGGGACGAATCAGGCCGGCCAGCGCGTTGAAGTTCGCGCCGTCCATGTACACGAGGGCCCCTTTGGCGTGCGCTTCGCGGGTAACGGTTTCGATTTGTTCTTCGAAAATGCCGAGCGTGTTGGGCAAGGTCATCATGACCAGCGCCACGTCGTCGTTGAGTTTGGAGCGGAAATCGTCGAGATTGATTTGGCCGTTGGCGTCGGACTTCACTTGAACGACTTGCAATCCGGCCAGAGCGGCGGAGGCGGGGTTGGTGCCGTGAGCGGAATCGGGAACCAGCACAACGTGCTTTTTATGGCCTTTGGCGCGGTGATAAGCGACCGCGATCAGAATGCCGGCGAACTCGCCGTGCGCGCCCGCGGCCGGATGCAGTGTGAAGGCATCAAAGCCCGTCATCTTGCACAGCCACTGTTCCAAATTGAAGAGAAGCTCGAGCATGCCTTGCGCCGTTGCGTCGGGCGCCAGCGGATGCAGGTCTTTGAAGCCCGGAAACGCCGCGACAAAGTCGTTGGTTTTCGGGTTGTACTTCATTGTGCAGCTGCCGAGCGGATAGAAATTGGCGTCGATGGAGAAATTGAGTTTGGAGAGGCGCGTGAAGTGACGCACGACTTGCAGCTCCGTCACTTCGGGCAGGTGCGGTTTGGTTTTGCGCAGATATTTTTTCGGGATCAATTGGTCGACGGGGGAACTGACCGGCGACACCGGAATGCGCGCGCCGCGGCGGCCTTTTACCGATTGGTCGATGAGCAAGGGTTCGAGCAAGGCGGTGGACATGGACGCGCTCATTTGAGACTCCGGAAGGCCGTGACCAAGCGGTCGATGTCGGCCTTCGATTTTTGTTCCGTCACGTTCACAAGCAAGTGGCGGTCCAGTTTGGCGTAAAACGATTTAAGCGGCAAACCGGCGAGAATCCCGAGGTCCAGCAGTTTCTTCTGGGCCATCTCGGCGTCAAACGGAAGTTCCAGAACAAATTCGTTGAAGAAGGGCGCCGCGCCGAAGGCGAGCTTAAAGCCCGGCAGGCTCGAAAGCTGCTGCGCCGCGTAATGGGCAAGCTGCAGGTTCAGTTCCGCCAAGTCGCGCAGGCCGACGGGGCCCAGGAGCGAGGTGTTGATGGTGAAGGCGGTGGCGCACAAATTTTGGTTGGTGCAGATGTTGGAATTGGCCTTCTCGCGGCGGATGTGCTGCTCGCGCGCCTGAAGAGTCAGCACAAAAGCGGTTTTTCCATCGACGTCCACGGTCTTGCCGCAAATGCGGCCCGGAATTTTGCGCATCAGTTCCGTCTTGCAGGCGAAGAGGCCCACATACGGACCGCCGAATTCAACGGGAAGCCCGAGCGGTTGGCCTTCGCCGACGGCAATGTCGGCGTCGTATTCGCCCGGAGGCGCGATAATGCCGCAGGAGAGCGGATTGGCGGAGGCGATGAGGAGGGCGCCGGCCGCGTGCGCTTTTTTGCCGATGCTTTCGCCGTCTTCCAAACAGCCGAAGAAATTGGGGTTCTGAACGACCACCGCGGCAATGCCGTCTTTGTGCGCGGCGAGCTTGGCGTCCAAGTCCGCCATGTCCATCGTGCCTTGCGGACAGGCGACGGTGACGAACTTAATCGCTTCGGAACCGAGGAACATGGTTTCCAGCGTGCGGCGCGAATGCGGGTGCAGCGCGTCGGGAATCAAAACGGTGTGGCGTTCGGTGTGGCGCAGGGCCACCAAAATCGCCTCGCCGAGCGCTGTCGCACCGTCGTAAAGAGAGGCGTTGGCCATGTTCATGCCGTATATTTCGGCGACCAGACTCTGAAATTCAAAAATGGTTTGGAGCGTGCCCTGGCTGGCTTCGGGCTGATACGGCGTGTACGCGGTGGCGAATTCGCCGCGACCGGCGAGAGCCGGAACAACGGCGGAGACAAAGTGGTTGTAGGCGCCGGCGCCCAAGAACGACAGGGGCTGGCTGTTTTTGGCCGAGAGTTCTTGCAGCGCGCGCGTGAGTTCCATCTCCGACGCTCCGTTCGGCAGTCCCAGGCCCGGATTTAAATGTTTTTTTGGCAATCGGGGCAAAAGGGCCTCGAAGGAGGAAACGCCGATGGTTTCGAGAAGTTCTTTCTCGTCGGTGGGGGAATTCGGATGAAACATTAGTGGCCCGCTCCGGAGCTGAGAAACTTTTGATAATCGGCGTGGTTCATCAGTTCCGCGCCGTCGCCGCTTTTTTCGATTTTGAACAGCCAGCCGTCGCCGTAGGCCGATTTGTTGACCAGCGCCGGGTCTTTCGACACGTTGGCGTTCACGTTGGAAATCTTGCCGGAAACGGGCGCGTAAATGTCGAACGCCGCTTTTACAGATTCCACCACTGCGACGGCCTCGCCCGCTTTCACCTCGCGGCCGACTTTCGGGAGTTCAACGAACACCACATCGGTGATTTCTTTCTGCGCGTGGTCGGTGATGCCGACGGTTCCGTCGGGCGACACCCATTCGTGGCTTTTTGCAAATTTGCATGTATCGGGATTGATCACAACGTCCTCCAGTTATTTAACGGCCAAGGGTTTTTTAAAAAACGGCAATGGAACCACGGATGCGCTTAAGGAGCGCGTGCCCTGCATGATCACGAGCGGGGCTCCGTCGGCGACGTCGGCCGGCAGATACGCCATGCCGATCGCCACATTCAGCGTCGGGGCGAAGGTTCCGCTCGCCACCGTGCCCACGTCTTTTCCATTCATCAAAATTTTTCCACCGGGCCGGGCGACGCCGCCCGCTGTTACTTTAAAACCGCGCAGCTTGCTTTTAATTCCCGCCGCTTTCTGCTTCACCAGCGCGTCTTTGCCGATAAATTTGTCTTTGTCGAGCTTCACCACCCAGCTGAGTCCCGCCTCAAACGGCGTGTGCTCTTCGTCCAGTTCATGTCCGTAAAGTGGGTAGGCGGCTTCGGTGCGAAGTGTGTCGCGCGCGCCCAACCCCGCTGGCAAAAAGCCTTTGCCATGGCCCGCTTTGAGCAGCCTGTCCCAGATCTGCAGCATGTGTCCGGCGGGAGCGAAAAATTCAAAACCATCTTCGCCGGTGTAGCCGGTGCGCGCAATGAGGCTGGAAACGTCGCCAATCTGGAAATCGCCGATGCCGAACCGCGGAAGCTGGGCCGCATTGGGAGAGAGTTTGGCAATCATATCGACGGACGAAGGACCTTGCAAGGCAAGACCGGCGGCGTATGGGGCCTCGGTCATCGTCGCATTGAAGCTCTTGATGTGTTTCTCCATCCACGCGATGTCGACTTCTTTGCGCGAGGCGTTCACGATCACGAGAAATTTGTCGTCTTCCAAGCGGTAGACGAAGACGTCGTCGATGACGGTGCCATTCTCATTGAGCAAATGCGCGTAAACGCCCTTGCCTTCGGTGGCCTTGCGCACGTCGTTCGAGACCAGAAACTGCAAATACGCTTCCGCGTCCGGTCCCCAGACAAAAACTTGGCCCATGTGCGAGATGTCGAAAAGCCCGGCGGCATTCCTGACCGCATTGTGTTCCTGCGTGATGGTCGTGTATTGAATGGGCATGTCCCAGCCGGCAAAATCAACGATTTTGCCGCCCAAGTCGACGTGATGCTGATAGAAGGGAGTGCGTTGGGTCATGAGCGAGCCGCGATTATAGCTTGATCGGCGTAATATGAGCTCCTTACTAATGGACCAGCCGCCACTTGATCAAAGCCCATGGTCAGCGCGATTTCTTTCAATTCATCGAATTCGCGGGGCAGGTAGCAGCGCACCAGTGGCAAATGGTGCGACGACGGCGGGAGATATTGCCCCAAGGTCAGCATGGTCGCGCCATTTTTCAACAAATCTTCAAAGGTTTCGAGCAGTTCCTCGTGTTCCTCTCCGTGCCCGACCATAATTCCCGACTTTACGCGCAGTCCCGCAGCCGCAGCTTGTTTCAAAACGGAAAGAGTCCGGTCATAGGTCGCTTTCGAGCGGACTTTTGGCGTTAAGCGGCGCACGGTTTCAATGTTGTGATTAAAAATATCCGGTTTCGCAGCGAAAAGAGTGTTTAGGCAATCGGCTTTGCCGCGCATGTCCGGGGTCAAGATCTCCACGGTCACTTGGGGCAGCTTCCGTCGGAATTCCGCGATCACGGCCGCGAATTGGCCGGCGCCGTCGTCCTGCAGGTCGTCGCGGGCGGGGGATGTAATGACCACATGTTTTAGTTTAAGGCGATCGGCCGCCTCGACAACACGAGTGGCTTCCGTGGGATCCGGCTGCGACGAAGGCCGCCCGAATTTTTCGGCGCAGAAGCCGCAGGAGCGGGTGCAGATATCGCCCAAAATCTGGAACGTCAGCGTGCCGCGCGCGTAGCAGTGCGTGCGGTTCGGGCATTTGGCTTCTTCGCAGACGGTGTTCAGCTTAAAATCGCGGATGGCGTTCTGCACGCCGGTAAAAGCCGGGCCGGACGGAATTTGCTGTTTCAAGAACGATGGAAGTCGGGGACGAACGGCGGACATAGGACGGGCATTGTAGGTTTTTTAGCGGCCCTTTTCGCGCGGACACGCGTCTGAATTGATTGAATTATTTTCATTGTTTTTGTCTTTTTTCAGGCTAATATTTGGACATGGAAATCCTGCTAATTGAGGACAGCCCGGACGACGTCCAGATTTTCAAAGGGTTCATGTGCGAAAGCGGCGAACCGGAGGCCGTCATTCACGTCTGCGGCAGCTTCGCCAAAGCGATTTCTTTTCTTTCCAGCCATGCGGTCGATGTGGTCGTCCTTGATTTGTACCTTCCGGACGGCACGGGCGTGGGCCTGGTCAATGAGTTAAAAGAGTCCTTTCCGCGACTGCCGATTATCGTCTGCACAAGCCTTGATGACGACCATATTGCCGTGACCAGCTTCAAAGCGGGAGCGGAGGATTGCATCGTCAAAGCGCATTTAAACGGAGAATTGTTGCTGCGCTCGATTCGTTACGCGATCCAGCGTAAAAAAGAACAAGAAGCGTTCCTTGAAGCCAGCTTATTCCTGAATTCCATTTTTGAAAATATTCCGAACCTCATTTTCGTCAAAGAAGCCAAGGATTTGCGTTTTGTCCGTTTCAACAAGGCCGCCCAGGAGTTTTTTGGCCTAACCAGCAGTGACGTTATCGGTAAGAACGATTACGATTTCTTTCCCCAAGAGCAGGCCGATTTTTTCACGTCCAAAGACCGCGAAGTTCTTTCCAGTAAAAAAATCGCGGATATCGCCGAAGAGCCCGTCACGACCAAATATCAAGGCGTGCGTATTTTGCGCACGGTCAAAGTGCCCATTATGGACAGCAAGGGCACGCCGCAATTCTTGCTGGGCATCTCCGAGGACGTAACCGAAAAGAAAAACGCGGAAAAAGCTTTGCGCGACAGCCAGGAACAGCTCTACACCTCGCAGAAGATGGAGGCGGTGGGGCGGTTGGCGGGCGGGATCGCTCACGACTTTAATAATTTGCTCGGCACCATTCTCGGTTTCTGCCGTTTTGTTCTGCAGTCGACCCCGGAAGAAGATCCGCGCCACGCCGACATCAAAGAAATTATTTACGCCGGCGATCGCGCCTCGGCGCTGACCAAGCAATTGTTGGCGTTCGGCCGCAAACAAATGCTCCGGCCGGTTGTTTTCGATTTAAACGAATGCATTACCGACTTTGCCAAGATCATCGGCCGCACGGTCAACGAAGATGTCGACGTCGCCATGCACCTGACGCCGGACCCGAACCCGGTGCGCGCCGACCGCACGCAAATCGAACAAGTTATTTTGAACCTCGCGATCAATGCCAGCGACGCGATGCCCAAGGGCGGGCGTTTAACCATCTCCACGTTCAACGAAACGCTGGCCGCGCCGCGCGAAGTCGGCAAGTACGAGATTCCGACCGGAGAATATGTCGTCTTTAGTCTTTCCGATACGGGCACCGGCATGGATGAGCATACCGTGGAGCACATTTTCGAGCCGTTTTTTACAACCAAGGAAATGGGCAAAGGAACCGGGCTTGGACTGGCCACCGTTTACGGCATCATCAAGCAAAGCGGCGGATACGTGGTCGTTAACAGCGAAAAGGGCCGCGGCTCAATTTTCTCGGTTTACATGCCGAAAGTGGCGCCGGCCAAGCCGGAGGACGCCGTTCCGGCCGGCAATGTGGAGGTGCGGCCGGGAACTGAAACCGTCCTGCTTGTTGAAGACGAAAAGCCTCTGCGCGAGATCATGACGCGTGTTCTGCAGTCGCATGGGTACACCGTGCTGGCGGCCAAAGACGGCGCCGAAGCCCTGCAGCTCTGCCAGCGCAATGAAAAACGCTTCAAACTGATGATTTCGGACGTCATGATCCCGGGCGTGAAAGGAATCGATTTGGCCAATAAAGTTAAGGAGATGAACCCGGGGATCTCGATTATTTTTATTTCAGGCTACGCGGGAGACGTGATCGGCGACCATGGCATTTTGGAGTCGGACATCAATTTTATGCCCAAACCGTTTGATCCCGACAAACTCCTGGTGAAGGCGCGGGAACTGCTCGACGCACGACATTAGCCGGAACAGGTTCCCTGGTGTCGCTCTTATTTCTCGCTTTTTTTAACGGTTCGGCCGGGAAGAAACGCGAGAATTTTCTTTTTGACAGCATCAACGCCGAATGGCTTGGGCAGGAACTCATCGGCGCCGGCATTGAGGATCTTCTTATGAGTCTCCGCGGTGTCAAAGCCGGAAATCGCCAGAATCTTGGTTTGTTTAAGACGGGCGTCGCTTTTAATGATTTGGCACACCTGAAAACCATCCATCCCCGGTAAATTCAAATCCAAGACGACAAAATGAGGCAGAACGTCGGTTATTTTCCGGCCGGCCTCGAAACCATTGCTCGCTTCGTGAATTTGGATCGACGAATCCAGGTCCTTTAGAGCCCGCTTGATGATGGCGCGGATGGGGGATTCGTCGTCGACAACAACACAGCGCAGTTCCGAATCTCGCACGAGCAAGGGTGGAATGGGCATCTTGTACGCCGTTAAAAAAGCCACCAAGTCGTCTGCCTTGATCCGGCGGTGTTTGCCGGGGGTGGTGTACGCGGCAAGCTTGCCTTGCTTGCACCAACCAATCACCGTGGTCATGTCCACGCCGATCAATTGGGCCACTTCAAAGGTGGAGTAGGCGATGGGGGCAGCGGTCTCGGGCATCTCGGTCTCCTTTCCAATGTATTCTAATTATTCCGGCTATAGATACCTCGGGGCGGCGATTTTGTCAAGGAGGGGAAGCGCCCGCTATCCTTAAATCACCCTTATTTTCATAGTTAAAACACGAAGCACTTGAAATATTCAATAAAAACATTAAATTCATATTAACACAATTAATCTAGTTAACTGGGGGGGGCGATATGAGCCACGCGGCGGAGCCTAAAAGCATCTTGATCGTCGACGACGACAAAGGGTTGCTGCGTCTGTGGAGCCGGGTGCTGGTCCAGGAAGGTTTTAACGTCACATTGGCTGGTAGCGGCGAAGAAGCCATCGCCAAACTTAAAGAAGCTTCCTTTAGCGTTATATTCACCGATTTTTATATGCCCGGCATCGGAGGTATGTAGCTCCTCAAATATTGCCGCAGCAATAAGGTCCCCAGCTGCATAAACATATTAACGGGGGAGGCCACCGTGGAAGGGGCGGTCGAGTGTATCCGCCAAGGTGCGTGCGATTATATCGCCAAGCCGTTCAGCGTAGATGAAATGGTGGCCATGGCCTATAAATGCCTCCAGCACAGCGCCCAGCGCGACGAAATTCAGACTCTTAAGATGTCGCTCACCAAACTGGAAGAGCTGGATAAATTCAAATCCGAGGTGGTTTCCAACGTGTCGCACGAATTGCGCACGCCGCTTTTCTCTCTGGGCGCCGCGGTCGACCTTCTTTTCGAGGATCTGGCGGACAAGATCGGCGAGAGGTCGAAAGCCACCGCACAGATTATCCAAAACAACATTCTTCGCCTGAACCAGATCGTCAACAACATCCTCACGTTCTCGCGCATCGAGAGCGGCACGCTCAAGCCGAAATTCTTGAAGATGGACATCGCCGGTCTAGTAAATGAAGCATTCACCAACCTGTCGCCGCTGATCGCCAAGCAGGGGCTGACCTGGGACGTGGAATTAAACGGCCTCGGCAAGATCGAAATCGACGGCGATTACGACCAAATGCATCAGGTGTTCATCAATTTGATCGGCAATGCGATTAAGTTCACGCCGGCCGGCGGCAAAATCGGCGCGCGCTTCGCCAAAGAAGACGACATGGTAAGCGTCTGCATCTGGGATACGGGCCGCGGCATTTCCAAGGAAAACTTGGCCCGGGTGTTCGAGCGCTTTTACCAGGAAGATTCGTCCAGCACGCGAGCGGTCGGCGGCGCCGGCATCGGTCTTTCCATCGTCCGTTCGATCGTCGTTATGCACGGCGGCAAGGCCTGGTTTGAAAGCGAATTGGGAAAGGGAACCAGCTGTTTCATCAAGCTGCCCATTCAGCGTGTTCCCGCGGAGAAGGCGGTGTTGTTATGAGCGAACTTGAAGCGAAGCGGCCGGTGATCCTGGTGGTCGACGACGAACCCGACGTGCGCTACGTCCTGAACGCGGCGCTGACCCGCCGCGGCTACGTGGTGGAAGAGGCGCACGACGGAATGATGGCGTTGGAGGCGGTTGAAAAACGCATCCCGGACGTGATCGTGCTTGATTTGATGATGCCGAAATTGGACGGCCACTCCGTCAATATGCGGCTTAAGGACAATCCAAAAACGGCCGGTATTCCGGTCGTGGTCATTACCGGCAAAGGGCACTTAAAGGAGTTGCTCGAGATCCGCGAAGACTTAAAAGTGGCGGCCTATATCGAGAAACCCTTCCGCATTCCGACTCTATTGGAATGCTTGGACGGGATACTGATGAAGAAAACCGCCGTTTAAATAACGCGATCTTTTCACGGGGACGATGAAAAAGATCTCACTCATCACGGTCATTAGAACCATTTCGCTCCTCCTTATTCTGTGGGCGGTTCCGGCCGCCGCGCAGACGCTCACCTACAGCGCGGTCTCTTTCTCCAGCGGCACATTCGATAACACGCACGTGGAACAAGGCGTGTTGACGTTTTTAGGTCGCTGGGATTTTTTCGACGCCGTATTCTCGCCGCGCAACGATTTTGGCCTCGGTCAAGACTCCGATCAGAAAACTCTCGTTCTCTTCGGCGGCCGCGACCACAATGACACCGTGTACGGCGATACCTGGGAGTGGGAATCGGGCACGGGTTGGACGCAGGTGTCGCCGTCAACCGGTCCGTGCGCGCGGTATGGGCATAAGATGGTTTGGATGGGCGATAAATTTCTTCTCTTCGGCGGAAAAACACAGGCGGGAGACGCGTTGGATGACACGTGGCTGTACGATCAAACCCTGAACGATTGGTCGCGCGTGATCGCCGTTTCCACACCGGAGGCGCGCGGTTTTTTCGGGATGGGGTTCGATCCGGATGAGCGCAAGGTGGTGGTGTTCGGCGGCGAACAAACGCAGCTTCAAGCGCTGGCCAACACGACGTGGGAATTTGATGCGGATGCCCTTACCTGGACGTCGCACAGTTTAACGCCCGCGCCATCGCCGCGCATCGGCCCCGCAATGACGTATGACGCAGAACAGGGCGGTTTCGTTTTGTTCGGCGGACGCGACACCACTTGGAATGAAGAGGATTTGTTCAGCGATACGTGGTTCTATGATGCGGCGTCGCGCGTTTGGACCGACAAGAACCCGTCAATGCCGCCGCCGGCGCTGGTGCACGCGGCGATGGTTTACGACCCGGTCCAAGGCCAGACGGTTCTTTCAGGCGGTTTAAAAAGCGCGACGCTTGCGTGGGGCATCGTGTATTTCTATGACGCCGTAAAAAATCGCTGGGCTGTTTTCAACGTGGAGACAAACCCGCTCGGCCGCTACGGACACGAGATGTATTTTGACGAACAAACCGGCCGCGGCGCGATGGTGGGTGGCCGCCGCACCACGTCCACGCGTTCCACGTGGCTGTACACGCTCAAATCCACCGGTTCATGGACGTCGCCGGCGCTGTTCACCGAAAGCGATATGAACATCGGCTGGACCAGCGTCACGGTTGATTTCTCGTCGACAACGCTTCCGGCAGGCACCACGCTTTATCTACAGGTTGCCTACTCAACGACCGGCGCGTCGTTCGGAAATTTCAGCGGTCCCGACGGTTTGACCACCACTTATTACACGATTCGTGATCAGACCCCGGTCGCGCTGTGGTCTGACGCGGTTGACTATCACGCGGTCAAGGTGCGCGCGCTTTTTGAGTCCGCGGACATGCCAAACCGTTTTTCTATCGAACAAATCCTTTTGGATTACAACCGTTCGGCCCACGCGCCGGATTTGCAGGATCCCGCCAATGGCGCGCGCATCAACACGACCGAACCGACGTTTTCATGGACGCCGACCAACGACCCCGACGGAGCGGGCGACGCGCCGTTCACCTATGATTTGATGGCCGCGACGTCGTCTGACTTCGCGGCGCCCGCGTTCAGCACGCACGCGGTGATCTCGACCTCCACGCTTATCTCCTATGTATCGACGGTCACGCTGGCGCAGACCACCTGGTACTGGCGCGTGCGCGCCACCGACGCCCGGGACTTGGTCGGTGTCTGGAGCGCGCCTTTTTCTTTATTTATCGACACCGTTACGCCGGCGTCCGCGGTAACGGTCATGAATGCGCTCGCCGGCCCAGGCCACGATCAGATTACGCTGGGATGGACTTTTCCGGGGGACGACAACGGTTCGATCGACGGCGGACAGTACGTCGTCCGTTATTCCACCGCCGGCGCGATTCTGTCCGAGCCCACGTGGAGCGCCGCCGCCAGCTCCACGTTTTCACTGACCGCGGCGGCGAGCCAGCAGATTACGACCGTTATTTCCGGCTTGGCGGAAGCGACCACATACTATTTTGCGGTCAAGACCATTGATGAGAACGGCAATGTCTCGACGTTATCGACGGTGAGCCCGGCCGTGCGCACAAATAACACGCCCGTTGCGGTGTCATCGATGTCTCTATCGCGCGGTCCGCTTAATTCGGACGTCACCGTAACCTGGATTTTTCCGGGCGACGAGCCCACGGGACCCGACGAAGGCATCGCCACCGTGCGCTACTCCAAAACGCGCCTCATGGCCGACGAAACGGATTGGGCGCTCGCCGATGGACAAAAAAGTTTTTCCTACAACGCGAGCAGCGGCGCGGTGCAGATTTCGGTCGTCACCGGCCTCGAAACCGAAACCACTTATTATTTCGCGATGAAGCTGGTCGATGAATTGAGCCGCTCATCGGCGCTGTCGACGGTCCATCCCTCGATCGTCACCAACCGTCCGCCCGTGGCGATCTCGCAGTTAACGGCCGCCCGCGGAGCAGCCAACGGCGCCATCGACGTTACATGGACGTACGCCGGCGACGACGATCTTCCGACGGTCGGCGGCATCTACGCCATTAAGTACCGCACCGACGGCCCCATCCTGCTCGATGCCGATTGGACGGCGGCGCCGTTCCAGTCGAGCGGAGTCTTCACCGGAACGACCGGAAATGTTTTTCAAAACACGATCGGCGGCCTCGCCGACGGGACCACCTATTATTTTGCGATTCGTTTGCAGGATCCGCTTGGCTCGCTTTCGGGAATCTCCACGGTCAGCCCGTCGACCGCGACCAATCGCGCGCCGGCCATTGCGTTGACGAACCCCATGTCCGGGACCTTGTCCAATCCGGTCAATATTTCCTGGGACGCCGCGGACGTGGACGGAGATGCCCTCACCTACGCGATTAAATTGTCGATGAACGGCGGCGCGAGCTATCCGATTGCAATCGCGACGGTCACGTCCCCGGCGACGTTCTACGTGTGGTCCGTTTCCGGCCTGCCCAACGGCAGTCAATACCGCCTGCGCGTTGAAGCCACCGACCCGATGGGATTGCAGGCCATGGCTTCGAGCGCCAATTTGACCCGCTCCGGCAACAACACGCCGCCGTCGGTGAATTTCATCAGCGCGCCCGCGTTCCAGCAGTCGATTGCCGGCACGTATGTTTTCGAATGGCAGCTGGTCAGCCCCAGTTCCTTCAATAGCTATTCGTTCGACCTGTCGTTGTCGTCGAACGGGGGGACGACGTACCAACTGCTGGTGACGACCACCGGCACCTCTTACGCATTTAATTCGACCGCGTGGACGAATGGAGCGAACTATCGCGCGCGCATCGTCAGCGCCGACGCAAGTGTTCCGCCGCTGACCGCGCAGGACATTAGCAGCGTTTTTGAAATCGACAACAATCACGGCCCGGAGAATTTTTCGTTGCTCAAACCGCTGGCCGATGATTTCCCATCGATTTTCCACGTGACATTCGCATGGGAAGCGTCCGACGATGAAGACGGCGACCCGGTCCGTTATCAATTGCGGTATTGGAACGTGTTGGACGCGACCAATCCGGTGGTCGCTTCGAACTTGGCGCAGACCTCCTACACGCCCAACATCAACACCCTCGCGGCGGACACGGTTTATGGGTGGGCCGTGACGGCGTCCGACGGCGTGTCGTCCGTCGTCAGCGGCACGGCGACCTTTACCTTGAGCCGCAGCAAAGTGAAAAGCCCCGACCGCATGATCACGGTGGAAATTCTTTCGCCCATTCCGGGCGACGCCTATCCGGATTTTCAGGACGCGGAAGTGACCCAGGCGGGATTATTGGAAATGGCCAGCGCCAAAGCGCTGCAGGACCGTTTGATCACGCTGATCAATTATCCGACGTGGGACGTGCGCTTGGCCGATTTAAGCGGCAACACGATCGCTGGCGTGGAGCCGACCGTGCGATTGACGATGCAGCTTCCGGACGTTGAAAATGTTTCCAGCGTGCGCGGCTTTAATCCGGGCGATCTAAAGGCGGCGCGTTTGAATGCCGATGGCTCGTGGCGGCTGGTCGAAAACCAAGCGGGCTCTTTGTCGCGCGCGGCGGCCAACGTGGCGGTGACGTCCAGCGGCTTGGCCGTGTACAGCATGGTGGGCGCGCCATCGCCGGATGGCTTATTGTCGTCGCTCGCGAACTTCCCAAATCCGTTTGCCGCGGGGCGCGAGAACACGCGCATTCAATATGTTTTGACCGCGGATGCGGACGTAACGATCCGCATTTACAACATCGTCGGCGATTTGGTGAACACCTTGACCTTCGCCAGCGGCGCCACCGGCGGCCAAGGAAGTCCGTCGGGTTGGCTGAACGAGGTGTCGTGGAACGGCCTCAACGGCGGCGGAGACGCGGTCGCCAACGGCATGTACATCGCGGTGATTGAAGCCAAATCCGGCGCCGAAACCGTCCGTAAAAACCGCCGCATCGGGGTGCTCAAATGAGACGCCTCGGACTCTTCATTGTTTTGTTCGGGAGCTTAAACGCGGGTGCGTTTGACGTCCCGTTTCGCAGCCGCGCCGAAGACGCCGGCTTGCCCGGCGAAACGCTCTCCACGCTGGCCGCCAGCGCGCGCCACGCGGGAATGGGCAACACCGGCGTCGCATCCGCGGGCGCCGACGCCGCCTATTACAATCCGGCCGGCATCGCCGGTTCGCGCATCGGGGAAATGTCGATCATGTCGTCACCGCTGTTCGAAGGCGGACAGATGAACGCCCTCGCGCTGCTTTATCCGTGGGCGAATTGGGACCACTTGGGCTTTATGATCTATCAATTGGATTCGGGGGAAGCGGAAAAAACCGATTCGTTCGGCCAATCGCTGGGAAGTTTCAGCGAGAAAAACATGATGTTCAGCACGACCTACGCGCGCCGCCTGCGCGGCTGGCTGGACGCCGGTTTCAGCGTTAAGTGGGTGCGGCAATCGGTGGCCGATGAAGACGCCGGCGGATACGGAGCCGACGCCGGGGTGACGCTTAATGCGCTGCAAAATCGCGTCCGGCTGGGCATCGCTGTGCAGAATCTTCTCGCGCCAACGATCAAGCTCGGCACCGAAGCGGAAAGCCATGCAACCAACGTGCGCGCCGGCCTGCAGACGAGCGTTCCCGTGTTCGGTCGAATGCTGGTCATGACGCAGGACGTGAACGCGGTGGGCGGCGCGACGCGCTGGGGCGCCGGTTTTCAGATCGACGTGGTGGAGTTGCGCGGCAGCCCGCTTTTCCTGCGCTGGGGCATCAATCAACGCGAATACACGTTCGGCCTCGGCATCACTCAAGGCGCCTTGGCGCTCGACTACGCGGTGTCATTGAACGAAATCGCCATGATGCACCGCTTCGGCTTTACCTTTAAATACGGCTTGTTCCAATCCTTCTCGGCCAGCGCGATAGAGCGCAAACGCAAGGAAATGCTGCAGGAAGAACGGGAGCTGGACGAGATAAAGTCGAAACTGGAAATCGAGAAAAAGAGTTTGGGCGAAGAAGAAAAACTAGTGGAGATGCGCGCCCGCGCCCTCAGGCTCTTCAAAGACGAACGTTACGAGGAAGCCAATAAATTGGCCTATGAGATTATGCGGATTTCACCTGAAGACCCCGCTGCCAAAGAATTGATTTCGCAGGTGCGCGTCGTGCGGGAGCGCAAACGCGTCGTGGACGTCATCGCGTCGTCGAAAGAACTTTACAAGCAGGAAAAGTACGCGGAAGTCGTGATCCGCATCGAATCCAACGGCGCCTCTATGGCCGACAACCATGAAGCGATGGCGCTTTTGAACCTGGCGCGCGCCCGCGTCGCCATTGACGCGGAACGCTACGCGGACGCCGAAGCCGCGCTGGTCGCGGTCATCGAAAGCGACCCGGACAACCAGGAAGCGGGCGTTCTCTACAAACGCCTCAAAGAATTTCAGAAATTGATGTCCGAGGAGAAATAGGTATGAAACGGATATTCGCCCTTCTTTTCTTAATTTCGCTCAGCGCGCCGGTGGCGCACGCCGACCCGGTGCTCGATGAGAAATACAAAGCCGGCGTGAAGAGTTTTCTCGAAGGAGACGCGCGCAAGGCCATCTCCACCCTTTCCGACGTGGTGCGCGCGGACGCTTCCCACGAAAAGGCCAGAAACATGCTGCTCAAGCTTTACACCAAAGAGTTGAACGGTCTCTTGGCTGCCGGGAAGACGGCCGACGCCAAACGCTTCTATCAGGAAGCTCTCTCCTTTTTTCCGGACAATCGCGATCTGATTTTCGCAGGCGCCGCGCTCAAGGAAACGCAGCGCCGCGAAGCGCCGCCTCGAGAGGCCGCGTCACGCGTGGAACGAAAAATAGAAACGCCCATTGCTGCGGCCGCGCCGGCCGCTCCCGCTTTGGCCGTTTCCGTACCGGCGGCCGTCCCCGCCGCCGGGAAAGAAACGGCCATTTCATTTCTGTGGATCGCGCTGACCGTGTTTATCTTCCTGCTTGTTGCGAGCTTTATTTTCATGCTGATACTGGATCGTAAAAAGTTGTGGGAGAAGCTGGAATTGCACGATGAGCGCATGCGCCTGAAGGAGGAGAAAGAGAAAGTTTTGGAGAGCGATTTGGCTTCGCTGAAAGCGCAGGTCCAGCAGAAAGAGGCCCAGCTGCGCCAGCGGGCCGATGAACTGCAGGCGCTCAAGCGCGAGCTTGAACAGAAGCGCAAAGACCCGCCCCCTGTGGTCATGCCGTCGATGGCGGCGCCGCTGGTTCAATGGCCGGGCGCGCCCCGCGCGGTGGTGGCGTCCCGGCCGTTGGCCCGGCAGCAGGAGCAGCAAATCCTTGATATCGTCGTCGACGCACCGTCCTTGGTGAAGCGCGAAGCGTGGGAGCGCATCGCCGAACGCTCGCTCAGTTTGTATCAGACCTCGCCTGCCGACGCGGTCAAATTCTTGGAACAATTGGCCGGCGACAGCAAACCGCAGGTGCGCATGAGCATCGTCATGTCGCTGGCGCGCATCGCATCGACCGAGACGGTCGATATCATGCTCAAGATGATGAAAGACGCCGACTTCAGCGTGCAGCGCGAGGTGATCAAAGGCCTAAAAACGATTCTCGCGGAAAAAGTTGGTTCGGTTCCCGAACCGCATATGGAAAAGATTAAGATCTCTCTCGCCAAAGAACTGCAAGACGGGGGTTGGGTTGTTTAAAAAAAATATTCCATTCGCGCTGGGCGGTCTTGCCGCATTTTTATTCCTCATGGCGGTCTGGGGCGGGCTGTACCGTATCGGCTGGACGCTGCCCGTTTTGTTCCCGGGGCTGCCCGGTATTCACGGGCCGCTGATCGTCTGCGGTTTTTTGGGGGTGATGTTTGCCATGGAGCGTGCCCACGCCTCAAAGTCGACTGCTGCCTATTTCACCCCGACACTGATCGGGGCGGGCGCTTTGTCGTTGCTTCTTTTTCCTATGGCCCGCGTTCCTCAGTATCTGGTTTTCGCGGGCAGTCTTGCTTTCCTCGTTCAATGCGCGCGCCTGTTCTTCCACGAACGCATTCTTTTTAACTTCTTCTATTTCCTCGGCAGTTTTCTTTGGGTGGCGGGAATGGTGGTGTGGATGGCGCGCTGGCCGGTGTTCTACGTGTACTTGTGGTGGATGGGTTTCGTCCTGTTCGTTTTGATCGGCCAGCGTTTGGAGATTGCCCAGCGCATTCAGATGGGTGACACACCGCAATGGATTTTGGGCGCGGCGTTGGGAGTTGTTTTTATCGGAATGCTGTGCATGGCCGTCGGCTACTTCACACTGACGGAAGCAGCGATGCAGATCGTGGGGGATTCCATCTTTGATCCGCGCATCACCCTCGGGATGCGAGCGGCCGGCCTGGGAATGATTGCTTCCTCATTCTGGCTGATCCGCTACGATGCGTCGTGGCGGCTGATCGGCAGTGGGGGACTATCGACCTATACGGGGATTTGTCTGATTTCGGCGTACATTTGGCTCGCGGTGTCGGGCGTCTTGTCCGTTCTTTTCGCCGGCTACGCCTCCGGCGCGCGTTACGACGCGCTGCTCCATTCTTTTTTTATCGGCTTCGATTGGTTTGTGATTTTCGGCCACGCACCGATGATCGCCTTTACCCAGTTCGGCGTGAGGCTCAAAAAAATCACTCCGCTTTTTGTTTATCTGGCGCTCCTGCATGCGGGTCTCATCGTGCGGCTGACCGGCGGCGTCGTCAACGTGTACGACGTCAAGAAGTGGGGCGGAATGCTCAATGGGCTCGTTTTTCTTTTGTTTTTTATCAGTCTGGGAGCGCTGGTCTTTTTTATGAAGAGAAGGAGGGTGTATGCCGAAACTTCTGGTCGTTGACGACGAAGAAACGATTCATAAGCTGTTGAACCGCGTTTTTGAAGACGAAAAAATCGAAATTCTTAAAGCGGTCAACGGCGAGGAAGGCGTTAAGCGGGCCGTGGAACACCAGCCCCAGTTGATTTTGCTCGACGTCAACATGCCGGTCTTGGACGGCTACGGTACGATCCGGGAACTCCGCAAAAACAAAGCGACGCGTTCCATTCCGGTGATGATGTTCACGTCGAAAGACGAGATAGTGGACCATGTGGTGGGGTTCGAGCTTGGCGTCGAAGATTATCTGACCAAACCGATCGACATTAAAGAACTGAAAAGACGGGTGATGGATTTTCTGGCGGACTAGTTACTTGCGCGCCGCGTCTTTGATGACTTCGGCGAGCGTCGGATGGGCGAAGATGACATTCGACAGATCCTTCACAGTCATCCGCGCCTTAAGCGCGACCGAAAAGATGTGAATCAGCTCCGTCGCGTGAGCGCCGATAATCTGCGCCCCTGAAATCCGCCCATCTTTGTCCGCGACAATCTGCACAAAACCTTCCGTTTCATCCGCCGCCAACGCCTTGGCCGAGACGGGTCTCTT
>CAZCJA010000001.1:0-31127 GCA_964499015.1 uncultured Elusimicrobia bacterium | reverse complement strand
AAATCCGCGCGACGTTTTCGCGCCTTCAACTTCATACGCCCATTTGCCAATGCTGGCCACTTCGGGCCAGCTGTACAAGCAGCGCGGCACCAAGCTGCCGTCGTAGGTTTCGTTTCCTCCGAGCGCGTTCTTGCCGGCGACATTGCCCTGCACGCTGGCCGCGTGCGCCAGCCGCGTCTGCAGCGTGACATCGCCCGCCGCGTAAATATTCGGGTTGGTGGTCTGCAGATAAGCGTTTAACTTCAGCGTGCGTCCTTCAATTTCGATTCCCGCTTTTTCCGGTTGAAGTTGTTTCACGTCCGGCAGGCGGCCAACACAGGCGGCCAGGCCTTCCGCCGATAATTTTTCCCCGGTCGACAACTCAATGTCCCAGACGCCGTTTTTCTTGGCCAAATTTTTAATGGTCGCTCCGGTTTTGACCTGAATGCCGCGTGCTTCGAATGATTGGGTGAGAGCGCGCACCACCGCCGGGTCTTCTCCGGGCAGAAGCCCGTCTTTCATTTCGACGATCGTCACCTGGGCGCCCGCCGCGTGCAGAAGGCAGGCGAACTCGCAGCCCACCGCGCCGCCTCCGGCGATCACCGCGCGCGCCGGCGTGGAACTTAAGTTCAATAAACGGTCGCTGTTGAGGAGGTCATCTTTAAATTGGTCGAGCGGAGCGGGATAATAAATTTCCGTGCCGGTGGCGATAATGGCTTTGTCGAACGTGATGGTTTTCGTCTCGGAGGAATTCTTCAGTTCGAGGGTGTTCTTGCCGGTGAAGTGCGCGGCCCCTTTTATCAAGGTTACCTTCTGCGTTTTCAGCCAGTTTTCCAATTGCGAACGCAACCCGTCGACGATGTCGGTTTTGGCTTTCTGCAGATTGGACCAGTTTGGTTTTTCGCCGCTGATGCGCAGCGCATGCATGCGCTCGAGCAGGGTTTTGGAGGGGATACAGCCTCTGTTCAAGCACAGGCCGCCGGCGTTTTCACGTTCAATGAGCGTGACGGACGCGCCCGCTTTGGCGGCGGTTTTGGCGGCGGCTTCCCCGGCGGGTCCGGCTCCGATGACGACAACGTTCATGGCCATGCGCGGCCAAGAATGCCAAAAATCAGGCGTGCTTCAAAGCGGCGCGGAGCGCTTCAAACGAGCGATCCATGTCCCCGCCGACCGGCACGGAAAGGACCAGCCCCTTGATCAGGTCGATCCAATGGAGCGAGGCGCTGCCGAACACCGCCGACGACGGCATTTCCACACCGTCGATGACGACCGTGGGGGACGACTGCCAGTCGCTGGCCGCGAACAAATCGATCACTGCTTTTTTATTACGCAGAGATTGTTTGTATTCGGAAAAGAGGGCGTTCGCGCAAGCGCTTTCGATGGCCTTGGCCGGGTCGACAGCGCCGTTCTGTTCGATGATGAGCACCGTGCGGTTTTGATGGCCGCGTTCCAGGAAGCTTTTGAGTTTCAGCGTGTCTTCCATCACGTCCGTCGACGCGATAAGGAGCACCGCCTCTTTATAGTCAGGCTTGTCGAAACCGGCCAGCGTTTTGCGCACCACGTCAAGGTGCGCCGCGCCGGTCACTTCCCATACGCTGATGCTGTTGGCCCCGGAGCGGGTATCGCGGCGTTTCTCAATAATGTTTTCGCTCAACTCATAGAGGCCGAGGGATTGAACCACCGGCGCGTTTACGAGCACGCGCTGCGCCGAGGTCGAGGCTTCGCTGTTCGCCGATGCTTGCGCGGGCGCGTTCAAATTGACCGGAGCGGCATGCGCGCTTGGGCCCATTGCCAAGAGGGCCGCTCCGGTGAAAATCGTCCAAATGAAGAGTTTGGGGAAGAAACGCTTTTTGCGTTCGTTCGGCGAGTACGCTTTGGACCGGCCGAGAGAAACGATCTTGGCGAAGAATCCGGCAAAGAAACCGATTACGCCCAAGCTGATGCCCAGCGACAAGCGCCATGTTTCCAAATGACCGACCATGTCACGTTCCGCGCCGCGCTCAATCTGTTCACGTCGACGTTCGGCGATTTCGCTGAGGCGGTCAAAGATTGCCGGGTGATCGCGGCGGCCTTCACTCAGCGCGTGCTCGACGCCGGCCGGTTCGAAATTCTGTAGAGCGAGCGCGCTTTCCACGTTGCGCAGCGGTGAGCCCGCGGCCGCAAACGTTTGGCTTTGGATCGTCACTTTGCTCCAGTCTTCGGCCAGCGGGACCGCGTACGCCAGCGCGCGGCGGCCGATCTCTTCTTTGGCCGCGGCGACGATCACGTTTTCGGGTACGCCCGCGCTGAGCAGGCGGCGGCGCAGCTCGTGTTTGCCGTCGGCCACCGCGTCCACTTCAAAATCGGTCAACGATTCCAGCGTCGCGCGCAGCGCGAGGCGGCGGCGCCCTTCGGCGGCGGCGCTATCGGGGAACGCCCCGGCCAATTTGCCGAGCGCGTTCTGATAAATCGCGGTCACGCCCGGGTCGTTGTCTCTGCCGTGCGTCAGTTCCATTAATTCTTGCGTAAGAATGTTGTCGACGTCCTTATCGATGAGCTGTTTTAAGAACGCGGCGTCGTCAATTTTGATCACGAGCCGCGCCAAAAGGAAGCGGCTGACGGACGTGTTGTTGTTGATCAGGCTCGTTACGATCTGTTCGCGCCGCTCGAGATAAGAATCGTTTCCGTTCTCCTCGGCGATTAAAAGAAAGCGCGCGCGTGCGTAGAGGTTCACGTTTTGCGTGTAGCTGTTGCGGCGGCTGAGCGCGTCCAAGCGGCCGAAGATATGGTCGGCGCTCATCTTCGACGGAGAGAAGTCGAGAACGGTGAGCGGTTGGGCCGCCTGCTGCGCGGCGTCGCCGGCCAGCACGCCAAATTCGTGGAGCGCTTTGGCGCGGCGCTCACTGTTGATCATCGCGCCGGCATTGTCGGCGAGCGTCCACGGTGAGCCGGCCAAGTACAGGACGTCTTGGCGTTCGCTCTCGCTCATATTATTCAAGCGGTCCCAAATTTCCGGATCCCAACGTTTAATCGGGCCCAGGTGCGTCGCTTCTTCCTGCGGCTGGCCGTGCGCCCACGCGATGTGGCCGGCCATATGCGCGAACACCGCGCGGCGCACCAGTTCGGCGGCGTCTTTTTGTTCCGCCCCGTCGAGCGCCCGAGCGAGCGCGAGTTTGTCGGCGTACGTCTTCCAGAACGCGCTGTCCAAAATGCGGCGCACCGCGACCGCGGTGTCTGGATGAAAGGCGGCGTCGTTCGCGCTTAAAATGGAAACGAGAAATTCTTGGGCGGCCGCGCGGTTGGGATCGTTGCCGGCCAGCTGGCTCAAACGGCGCAGCGGATCTTCCGTCGCGCCGTCGTCGGTTTGCAGCGCGTTCGCGCCGGATTCGATCAATTCAATGATATGCGCGCGCGCGAGCAGCGTCATGTCGGCCGATGGGTCTTTTTCATATAGGCGGCGGTGCAGGTTGATCAGGTCGACGATGCGGCGTTGTGTGAGCATATAGTCCAAGCTCATCTGCGCCACATCCGTTTGTCCGTCCAACGTCAGACGTTCGAGGATTCCGGCGGAGATGTTCCGGTTTTGCAGGAAAATCGTCATCCATTCGCGGCGCTGGGCGCCGTTGGCTTCGGTGAGCAGTCGGCGCATCTCCGGCGTGTCCGTGGGCCTAATTTCCGGCGCTACGAAGGAAAGGTCCATGCCGGTGGCGCTCAGCGCCTGCATGTCGAGCGCGGCGGCGGTGTCTTCCAAGCGGTGGATGAGCAGGGCCAAATCATCGGCCGACGCCGGCGCGATGAAGCGCACCGGGAATAATTGCGGCAGGCGAGTTAAGTCCGGCTGGCGGTACAATTTCTGCGCGGCTTCTTCACGCATGTCGTAGCACTTCTTGAGCCACGGCTGGGCGGAGCCCGTGATGTTCGATGGCGCGTATATCACTTCGACGCCGTATTCGTTGTCGGCAAACCATAATCCCGGCAAATTGTTGGTCTCGATTAAGACTTCCTGGAAGCGGGTTTGGTCTTCGCCGCGCGACTCGTCCGCCAACTGGCGGTTTACTTGGCGCACGATGCCCAGCGTTTCTTCCCCGGTGGACGACCGGCGGACGACCACCGCGTCGCCGATATTGATGCCGTCATTTTTGGGAATGCGCTGCGTGATGGTGATTTGCGGCGTGAGCACCTGCGCCACCGGGCGCCCTTCGACCGGCTGGCCTTGGGCGTTCAGCGTTTGCGTGAGTACGCCCGCGCGCGGCGCTTGATAATCCATGAATGAAAATTGGGCCAATAGCGTTTTGATCTGCACGAAATCATCGCCGAATTTTCGCGCTTCCGCGGGCGCGCGGGGCGCGATGCGTTGCTCCACCAGGAACTGCAGTTGGCGCAGATATTGCTCGACCTCGCCCGAGAACGCCTCGGTCTCGTTGGCCAGCGCTTCCAGCCGCTCCCGGTCGTGACGGCCGATGCCGGCCACCATTTGGTTGGCCTGCACCCAGCCCGATTCGGGCATGCTGAAATCGGTGCGGCCCATGGAACCGGTGGAGTTCACGGGAAACGCGCCGCGCTGGTTGAACTGCGCGTACGAACGCACGAGCAGCGTCGCGGGCACGGCGGAAGAGAATGAAACGGGCTTGCTCCGCCGCGGCATGTCCAAGCGCACGTCGACGGGCGCCGGGCGGTTCGCTTTGTCGTCCCAGTCAAAAATCTGTTCCTGCGCGAGAAGCGACATCGTCAGAACGATGGAGCCGTCCAAGCGCGGTTCAATAATTAAGTTAATGACGCGCGCGGGCCGCTCATGGCCGCGGAACAGCACCACCGGCGACAACTTCATGAAATCATAATGGCGCCACGCGCCGGCCGGCACCGCCATGCGCACGGTTAGCCGCCGCTCGCTGTGCACGCGCGCCAGCACCGTGTCCGCGGTCGCGGTGCCGAGCGGCCGCTGGCCGGGCAGGACCCAGCCCATTTCTCCGGCGGCCAGCGGAACGCGGATCTCGCCGAACACATCGAGTTCCTGCTCGCGCTGATAATTTTCAATTTTCTTAAGCAGGAACTCGGCACGGTCGATCAGGCGGTCCTTCATTGAAGTGAGGTGCTTGTCGTAAGCGCCGACGCGTTGGTAGTGCTCATAAACGCCGCTTAAATAGTCAACCATGCGGCGCAGGCCCGCAGCGTTGGCTTCGGTGATAGGGCGCGACAGGTGCAAAAGGGGCGTTTCGCCGCGCACGCGGAACGCGCGGCCCGGGTTTTTCCAGTCGGCCGGCGCGATGCCGGTTTCGGGCGCGATTTCCAAATAACCTTCTTTCTGTGCGAGGAGCGGCACCGCGATGGCGTTCGCGTCCGGTTCGTACAACAGCGGGCTCACGTTGTTGAAAGAATAGGAGAGCGTTTCTTTCAGCGGCTGGACCGTGATGCGTTCGGGCGCCGGCTGCACCGGCGGTTTTGGCCAGTTCGCGTTGGCAAATTCATCGGACAACACCGGGCGCTGCTCATTGGTGTTGTTGAAGATAAAACCGTCGATTCGTTCGAACCAATAGCCGAGAGACGCGATCACGAGCACGCCGACCAGCGTCGCAAAATCTTTGCGGTATGAACTGCGCGCGCGCACGCTCGGCATCCAGCGAAAGAAGAAGCCGACGACGTTTAGCGCGCCCGACACAAACGCCGGCACGAAATAGCCGGCTGTGGTCGCGCCGATGATCACCCACAGGCCGAGTGTGAGGAACGGCAGCGGCGCGATTTCGAGCGAAAGCGCCGCCACGCCCAAACCAACCACGCCCGCCGAGAACAGGCCGCGGTAGAACAAGCGGCTCAGCCACGCGGTCCAGGAGAGCCGCGCGCGCTTTTCCGCCGGTTCGCGCACTGCGAACAACAGCGTGAGCGCGCCCAGGCCGAGGCCGCCCCAATAGAGAATCGGCAGCGCGTTGGCGCGCAGCCAGGCGGCGTCGATCACGTCGGTGGAAATGGAAATCGTGGACAACTCGGTGAAGGGAATGCTCGAAAGCGCCCACAGCGCGAACGGCGATGCGGCCGCAACGATAAAAGTGATCGAGAAGACTTTCCACATCGACGGGCCTTCGTACGGCCCTTCGGCCACGCGCTCAACGAGCGAGCGTTTCCAATTCAGGGTGATGCGGTCGAACGTCTGGCTTCCGGCGCCGTCGAAATAAACGAACGTATAGCCGTCGCCGTTAACGCTCGTCACGGCGATTTCATTGGTGGCGGTGTTGGGTTTGGCCGCCATGCGTCCGTCAGCCGTGGTGTAGCCGTTGCCGTTGTATTCGAAGGTCAGCGTGTTGAGAGTGTATCCGTTCGGCAATTTAACTTGGACGCCGGAGGACTCCGGGAATTGCACGCGCAGTTTTTTGCGGTTGAAGCTTAGGCGGACCTTGGGTTCTTTGGCTTCTTCCGCCTTTTTCTCTTTATGGCCGTTGCGTGAGAAAACGGCCGCCCCGGCGACCAGCGCCGAGGCCGCGAGAGCGTCGAAATAATTCCACGGGCGTTCCAAACGCGCTACCACCGGTTCGTCCGCCCCGATCGACGGGGCGGGCGCGTCGAGCTGGTTCTCCGTGTTTGATTTTTCATCAATCGGGAACACCACGCCGGCATCGGTTTCCATCACGGGCAGATCGTCGACTGGAGCCTCTTCCATCGGCGCCGCCGCTGCGGCTCCGGCGCCGCCGTGCAGAAGTTCGATGGCTGCTTCCGGCGGAATGCCGATCGCGCCTTCGTCTTCAAAAATTTGGCCGCTGCCCATGCCGGCGATCGGTTCTTGAGCCGCTGCGTCGGCTGAGCCGCCGCTGGAGGAGCGGGCGGGAAGCACGTTACTGATGTCTTCTTCGAAAATCGCGGACGCTATTTTCTCGCCGGCCGTCGTATCGTCGGCCGATTGCTCTTCTTCTTGCGATGGGTAGGTGATTATAAATTTGAGAGCGGCGCCGCCGTGCGGATCTTCAACCACGGCTTCGGTCGGTCGGTTTTCTTTGTCGTGGGCGGTGAAACGGCCTTCCAACACCACCGGCGGTCCGGTTTCGTTGACGGTGGTGCGCGTGAAGGTGAAGCTCACCGGTTTGTCGCCGTCGTACTTAAAATCGCTTAAGACCGCCTTGTAGTCGACGCCGTCGACCGTATAATAGACGTAAATTTCAATCATGCGGCCGTTTTCGTCGTACACGGCGGCCTTGGTTCCGTCCACCGGAAAGATTTTTTCAACGAGATCGGCGAACGCCGCGTCGCGCGCCGCCTCATCGACCATAGCGCCGTCGTCGGACAGAAGCACGTGAACGTCGTCGTAATGAGCGTCGATCGGGGCGGAATTTATGTCGCCGTTTAAAAAGCGGCGATCTTCCAGTTGTTCAACTCTGAGTTTGGTGCGGCGGTTATGCTTGCTGGGCGTCGGTTTGCCGAACACGTACGTGCCGGCTATCAGCGTAACGACGCTTAAGACAGCGAGAGTCAAATATATATTCGACGTATCGAGCATCATCCACGCCACGATCAGCGCCACTGAGGCCGGCGTTCGCGCCACCATCGAGCCGTCGCCTTCGAGCGTGCCCCACGGCAGTTTGACGCGGCGCGGCGCGGTTGGCGCGGGGATTTCTTCAGATGGGCGCGTGAAATGGCTTTGCGCCGGGGTGGCCGCGAGGCGCACGTCGAGCGGATCGTAGAGAACCGAATACATGGGAGCAAGCGGGCCAATTTCCGGTATCCACGGGGTGTTGTTATCCAATCCTCCGTCGCGAAGCGCCTTGGTAATAAAGGCGAAATTTCGCTCTTTGGTCCCGGTTTTATTCGGGCGCGGCGCAACCAGTTGAGTCGTGAACACGGTCAGGCCGCTTTGCCCTTTGCCCGGCTCGAAAATTTTTGTGGTCGATGCGGTGCGATACCACACCTGCATGAATAAGGAATAACTCTGAAGCGCTGTTGCGGAGTAGATTTGCGACAGGAGGCCGAACGCGCGTTCCATAAAACGCGTCCTCGGCGAATCCCGCCGCGGTATATAAAAAGGAATGCGAACGTTGGTCAATTGCTCGGCCATTTCAGCCGCAATCACTTGGCCGGCCACGAGCAGTTTTAGCTCGTTGAACCACGCGGAGTGAAACGACCGGAACGCCTCGTTTTTCAAAATGCCGTCGTCTTCGCGAAACTGGCTCTCGCCGGAAACCGCCACCGATTCGTACTTGTAGCGTTTGGTCGCGTCCGGGTTTAGTGTGTTGATCAGAATATGCGGTCCTGCCTTCCAATTGCGCACGCCCGCCGCCTGGTTAACGGACATCTTGGCCGCTCCGGCTTTCAGCGTCGCGACCGTCGTTGATTCGCGGCTGTCGTCGAACTGAAACAAGATCAACGTGCCGCGTGGTGCATCTTTAAAGCGGTGCATAAAGTCGCCTTCAATGCGGCGCCCGTCGATGGAAGCGAGCGACAGAAAGGCGGGAGCTTCCAAGAGCGCGGCGCGGAAGTAATCGCGCAAAGACGACCAGTGCGGACTGCCGATCGCCAAGCCGCGCGCGCCAAGCCGATCCTTTATTTCACGGTTTTGCAGATAGCGGAGCAGGTACGTGAAGTACACGTCTTGAAACGTGTAGAAAACCGTGTCGGCCAAATGCGCTACGAACCAAACGCCGAAGAGCATGACTGTTTCGAGCATCGGCAGGGCGCGAAACGAGCCGACAATGGAATCGGCGCCGGTTGCCACGAGCGTGAGGGCGGTAATGATGAAGGCGATCACGTGAAAAATCGGCACATGGAACAGCACGGTGAAGAACGTGTAAATCCGCACCGCGAAGAGCGAAAACATCTGTTCCGAAATATGATTGGCGAGGTCCTGCCCTTGCGCGAGCAGCTTATCGTTAATTTTTGATGGAACCGCTTTCCCGCCGGCATCGGTGGCGGTGATTTGCGACAGCCCGCCATTTAAAAGGGGCTCAATTTGCTCTTCAAGGCGCATCAATGCGTGCGCGGTCAGCTTCATATTGAAAGGCATGTATTCGAGCGAGCCTTCTGGAACGCCCGCGTTGAGCGCCTTCATCGCTTCCATCAAGATGCGCGTCATCAGGAAATCGGTGGCGGCGGCGATGGTGGAGGCTTCGGAGGGCCGGCGGCCGCTCATGTTTGAGAAAATGCGGCCTTGGAAATCGGAGTCCGGGAAAAATTCCTGGCCGATCGAGCGGCCCAGCACGCTCATCCAGGAACCCGTCAGCACGTACACGTCTTGGATGCGGCCGGCTTTGCGCATGATTTCGGCGTCACGGATCGCTTCGACGTTCGAAAATGTCATGCCGGACTGGCTGACGCCGAAAATGATCGTGTTCTTGCCGATGTGAAAGGAGCCCGTGCCTATTTTTTCGTAGTAGTTGTCTTTGTTCGCCATGTATGTGTTGCCTTGAACGATCTGCACGTTAAGGCCGGGGCACAATTTGTCCAGGTTTTCCTTTTTGCGCAGCGCGATGTCGTAGCTCGGGCCTTCGGCGATAAAAACGATATCCGCTTCTTGATTGCGTTCTTCTTGAAAGTCCTCGACTTTGTTGCCTTGATTGAGCCAAGCGCTCAGTTTTAGTTCGCGCCATTCGCGGTGACGCTGCGCCATCTCCACAAGCTGCGCATTCAAACGGTCCGACGACAAGCGGTTTGACGGTCTTTTTTTATTGTCGCGGTGTTTAGGGTCGAAGCCGTCTTCGATCGCACGCATGATGCCGTTCAAGTCACCCAGGTCGCCCTTCAGAACGGAATCGGCCGTTCCGTCGCGCTTGGACGGCAGTGTGATGTAGTTGTTCTTGGCGAGCGGAATCCACCGGGCGGCAATTTCATCGTCGCTTAGCTCTCGATGCGCGGCAATGGAAAATATCTTCAGATTCGGCGCGCGCGGTTTGTCCATGTCGAGGACGATTATTTCGCCGTGATCATCGTTGAACGTTAACAGCTTCGAGCGTTCGTTGAGTCCGCCCAAAACCGCTCCCGGATCGGACGCGACGATAAACGCGCCTGTATCGGGGTTGTAGCCCATGCCACCTGGCTGCCCTTTCGCCATCCAGAATTTTTTCTTGGGTTCGAGCGTGTTGTTCACCGACAGGCCAAAAGTGCTGGTGTCCAAAGCGGTCGCGATCATGGTTTGGATCGCACGCTCGGTGTTGTGTTCGAAAAACAGAAACATCGTCGTTTGGGCGAACTGATCGAGCGCGTGAGGGGAGAATTCGGACAAGTACGGGTCCTTCTTGATCGTCGGGTCGGATTTGATGCGGGCCTGCAACGCACGAATGAACGTCGAATCCATGTATTCGCGATTGACCACCCATTTGCCCTTTTTGTTTACAAACAGGTTTTTCTGGTGATGGAGGAATTCTTCCTCGAACACGGCGCCCCATTTCTTGATGACCTTGGCGATCTGATGCGGGGAGGTGAGGCCTTTGAAGGAATTGTTCAACGTGTCTGACAGCATCAGATAGGCGAGGCGCGCCGAAGCGGGAAAGCGGCCCTGCGTGTTGAACAAGGCCAGCATTGACGCGATCACTGGCGAGTCGCCTTCGGTGATGTCGTGGTAAAGAACGCGGTTCATTTGCTGGCGGATTTCCTTGTAACTCATCTCTTTGCTGAACGAAAAAACGGGATTGTCCTGCAAGATTTCATGTTCGGTGCGGATGCCGTCGTTGTCGCCGTTGTGTTTCACGCTGATTTGGAAATTGCGTTTTTTCAGCGTTATCGGTTTGGTTCCATCCGACCAGTCATAAATATCCACCAATTCCTCAGGCGCTTGGTGCGGGTGCGTTTCGATGCGCGACGGTTCGCTCGATGTGCCGAAACGCAGATGCGACGAGTAATCGATTAAGTCATCCATCGGCAAAAAGCCGTCCTGTTCGGAGGCTTTGATCTCGGCGTCGATATCCTTGCGCAGCCGCGTGTGCAGCTCCGAGCGTTTGGGGTTGACGTCTTTAACACCGACGAGCACCACGTTGCCCTGACGGTCGCGAGCCTTTATCTCAAAGCCATACGCCTGTTTGCCGCGGTCGGACAAAATCTCCGTCGAAAATTTAATTTGGTCGCGCATCCAAACGGGAACGAGCGACGCGCTATCGGCGCCGGCGGCGCGCGGCGCCACGTAATCCAAATAGCCGCAAGCGAAACCGAACGGGGCGCGCCCGGTGAAGAACGAAACATAGTCGGAAACGGACAAAATCGCGAACGCGCCATGAAGCGCGGTGGCCGCGTACACAGCCAGGGCGATAAGCGGATTGGCGGCATCGGCGTACGGCAGCGCAAACGCGTACAAGCCGATGGCGGCGGCGGCATTGGCCAGCGGGCCGGCGATGGCTTTCGCGCGCACGCGTGCCGGAGACGGATCTCCGGTCGTGACCGCGCGGCGCTCGGAAATAAGAGGGGTGTGAATCGGCGCCAGCGGCAGAATGCTCTTGAAAAATTCCATTAACGACGCCCCTTCTATGGCGTCGTTCCAGTCGAACGGATGATTTTTATCGACAATCCATTTGACCGTTCCGTGACCCAGGGCATGAATGAAGAACGCCGAGAACCACACGGCGCGGACGATCACCCCGGCGATCATATACACGCCGAGCGAAAAATGAAGGTGTGTGGGCGTGAACAGGGTCATGGCGACGGCGGTGATCCCGAACAATAGTTCGGGAAGGAGGTTGTATGTCCGCGCGCGCGCGACATTTTCTTTCGAGAGCCGGCCCATGACGATATGGCCCATCGCCTCGCGCAGGGTGAGCCCTTCTTTCTCGGCGGCGCTGAACAGCGCGCGCGCTGCGATCAAAATGTTTTTTTCAAGGTCCGCGTTCACGGCCTGTTCAGAGGCATCTTTGACCGTGCCGTCGTCGTTGCGCATTTCCATGTGCGAGACGAACACGCCGCCCGCGTTCGCCAGCCCGTCCGGAATAACGCGCACGTCGGGACGCGACTGTGAAAGTTCTTTTTCGGCGCCCGCGGTGAGCGGTCCGTTCGCGGCCTCGACGATCAATTTGGCGGAGGCGGGAAGAAGGCTGATGTTGTCGACGGTCAGCACGTCTTCGCGCGCCGCGGGAATGACCACATCGGCGCCGTCGACCAGCCATGCGTCTTTGGCGGCGGTGACGACCGATCCATCGTGATCGAAACCGCTGACGCCGCCGCGGTTGGTGACCATGTGGCGTTTAAGCGCCGCCAAGTCGATGCCGCGTTCATTTAAAACCGTTCCATCCCATTCGCCGACCGCGACGATGATCGCGCCCATGCTTTCCAAAATCCGTGCCGTGTGATAGCCGACGTTGCCGAACCCCTGCAGGGCGATTTTCACGCCGGTGACGTCGCGGCCCATGTATTTCTTCACGGCTTCGCGCGTGACGACGGCGACGCCGCGGCCAGTCGCTTCCACGCGGCCGTCGATGCCGCCTTTGGCGACCGGTTTCCCGGTGACGACGCTGAGCAAATGGCCTGGCAGCTCTTTTTTCTCAACCAAATCGATGACCGCGTCCAAATAAGGAGTTGCGGTGCCCGCGCCCGGATAATCGTCCCGGTCCTGGATCGCGATTTCGCTGGGCGATAAGTTGCGCTCGCGATTGGTGACGCGGGCGACTTCCGTCAAAATAGGATGTGCCAATTCGCCGCGGATGACCAATCCGCGCAGATATTCGTCGGCGAAGACGGCCATTAAATCCGGCGTCGTGCCGACGTCGGGCGCGGGCACGTCGATCTCGGGCGAAAGCGCTTTTTGGGCGAGCAGGCCGCGCACGTAGGCGCGCATCGCGCGCGCAAGCTCTGCGGTCGAATGTTCATGCGGGTTGATTCGAATGCCGCCCTTGGCGCCGCCGAGCGGCAGGTTCATGAGCGTCACTTTGACCGTCATTTCCAGCGCCAGCTGGCCGATCATGCGCGCGGACACGTCTTTATGAAAGCGGATTCCACCTTTGCCCGGTTTTCCCGGCGCGAAGAAATGCTGGATTCGAAACGCTTCGTGCCGCGCCAATCGTCCGCCGTTTTCCTGGTCGCGCGCGAACACGATGTTCATTTTGATCACGCGTCGAGGCTTAAGGATCGCCCGGTTGTGTGCGCCGGAGAGTCGGAGGCGCTGGCCCGCCGCTGTGAGAATCAATTCGGCCGGAGACCGGTCCGCCGTGCGTACGGGCGTGTTAAACATGCGTTTGAGCGCGGCGAAGGACGGGCTGAGCCGCGGTTTCACCGCGGTGACGCGCGCGCTTAATATCGCTCCGGCCGACGAAACGTTGAACACATTGCTCACGCGTCCGTTCTCGGCGCTGACATCCACGTTTACGTCGCCGTTTGTGTGCGTGGCTTCAACTTTAACGCCGTGATTTTCCGGCAGGAGCTGATCGATAATGATTTGCGCCGGAACGGACGGAGTCGTCACGCTTTTTACGGCCACGATCTCGATCGGCAAGGGCAGTAAACTGGCCGGATTGGGCGCGAGAAAAAGCGTTTGGCCTTCGAAGAGCTTTTCAAGAGGCGCTTTTTCCTGAATGAAAAGGCTTAAATTTTTCGCGCCGGATTCCGCGCTCAAGCGCGTGATGCGCGGAACAAACGACGCCACCCCGATCTCACGTTTTTTCAATTGCGCGGCAATGCCCGCGGCGTGAAAGCCGCCGGTGACGAGAATCGCGGTGTCGGCGCCGGTTTTTTCCATCTCGCGCAGAAGATTTTCGGTCATGGCCCGGTCGCGTTTCTCGGCCTGGACATAAAACTCTTTGAAAATCCTCTCCCAACCCTCTCCCGCTTGCGGGAGAGGGGTAGGGGTGAGGGTTTTGTATTCGTTCCATTCGTCCCTGGTGAGGGAAAAATCGGCCAGCTTCGCGGACAGGTACAACCGGCGCGATTCACCGATGATTTCTTCTTCACGGGGTGAACGGGTCAGACGGTCGAACAGCGCCGTTTCTGCCTCGCGCAGGGACGCGTACAATTTTTCCGCGTTGACCGCGTCCGATAGCTGAATGTAGGCGATGTATTCATTAAGCGCGGGAAAACGCTTTATCGATATCCCATGCAGGCGGCAAAGCGTCATCAGGTGGGAGTAAAACCCCGCCTGATTGACCAGCCCAAGCCGGTGCGAGGCGGCTTTTTTCTCCAGTTCATGAACGGCGTTCTGGTCGAGCTTTGAAATCAAATAGTGTACGAACTGTGTGCGCTCCGCCTCGACGCGGTTGAAGTTCAGCGTCTCTTCGATTTTGAGAGCTTCCAGGAATGTTTGCAGGTCGAGCGGCAGATCGGCGCCGGATTTGTCCAGCTGGCGTAGGTACGCGCCGACATTTAGGCGGCCGGCGCGGTAGCCGGCGGATTTTTCGTAAAGCGAAAGAAGCTCCGGGTTGAGCGTGCGGCGCGCGGCGGCGTCATTCTCCGCGCGGCGCGCTTCAATGCCGCGCTGGGCAGCTGAAATAAGGGCGGCGGATTTTTTGTAGGCGTCGACATTGGCCGCGTGTGCACGCTGATCGTCGACCCCAATAATAGGAGGGACCGCTGAAGCGCTGGTGAGCATCGCGTGTACCGGGCCGGAGATTTCATTTTTGGAGAACGCGTAGCGAGCGGCTTTGCGCAGAGCGTCCTGATCATTAAACGACCGAAAACGGCCAATATTAATAGGAGCAAACGCGCCTTCGAGCGCGATGAGGCCGACTTTTCCGGAGGCGATAAGTTGTTCGACCGCGCGTCCGATGTTTTCCTGCGCCTCGGCGTTTAAATGGACGTCCTGGATATGAATGACGGTTTTAGCGGTATGGGCGGACGGCGAACGGTAGGTGCCGAATTGAGAAAGCGAAAGGAGTTTGTCATTGCGAGCGACCAACGGGAGCGAAGCAATCTCATGAGATTGCTTCGTCGCTTGCGCTCCTCGCAATGACGATGAGCGTTCTTTCCAGAAATTCACTTCCGACGTGTGCGCGAAGACGCACTGCGTCAATAGTGACGATATGAGTGTGAGGCAAACACCACGCCGAGCGTGTTGTGATGGGCGCACAACGTCCTCCGCTAGAATAATTTCCAGCCGAATGTGACGTCATGGGCACATCGTGTTTGGAAAGGAAGTGGTGCAACGTCGCGGTTGCGTTTCCTTGTTAGGGTTAGTGTATGAAGGCAGGGTTAAGGCGGCCTTAAGAAACTGTAAACAAGCTGTAACTTATTTATTTTTCATCGAGTAGAAAACAATGATGGCTTGGGCCACCTCCGCCATGGGTTTGCGTTTATCGCGGCTCGTTTTCTGTAAAAGCTGATAGGCCTGGGCTTCCTTCATATTTTCGTGCTCGATTAGAAGGGCCTTGGCCTGCTCCACCACCTTGCGTTCGTCCAGCGCTTGGCGGATCGATAAGTTTTCTTCCCGCAGTTTGGTGTTTTCAATCGCAATGGCAGCTTGGTTGGCAACCGCCTGCAGGATTTTGACCTCTTCTTTGCTGAAATCGTGCTGCGTGGCGGTGTAGCTGTTTATGACGCCGATCACGCGTTCGCCCACCAAGAGCGGCACGGATAATAAGGACACAATTCCCTCGGCTTTGGCGATGTCGGGAAATCGGTACGTCTCATCCTTCTGTATATCGGCCACAATAATGGGCTTTTTCGTTTTTACCACGCGACCCGATATGCTTTCGCCGATCTTAACCGCGGGTTTATTCAGGTAAATCGGGCTGAGCGCCTGGGTCGCGGTGATGCTCAGCTCGCCCTTCTTTTCATCCAGCAGCATTAGGGAACAAATTTTGGTGCCCATGGCGGCGGCGGTCATGGTTACAATCAGCTGCAAGATGTCTTGCAGGTAGCTTTTGGAAACCAGGCTCTGGCTGATGTTCCAGAGCAGCTCAACTTCTTTAGATGATCCTGGCTGCATGTGTTCTCCGTGTTTGGGCAAAAAAAAACGCCCCGGCCCCCAAGGGGACGAGACGCCTCAATGCGTATCTGTACACGTCGATGTGTGCGACGACTATAAAACATGTGCCTTCAGTGCGTCAAGCGGGGAGTGTCCGTCGAAAAAACGCCTTATTTAGAGAGGCGATTTCACGCTCCTCTGGCGCGGCGAGCGTTCTGGGGGCAGGCTTTGGTTGTGAACACCGCTTTATTAAAACCGCGCGCCGCCGCCCTTCTTGGGCTCCTTTTAATCGCCGGCCGTGCCTCCGCCTACAACGAAACGATCGCTTACAAAAAAAGCCCCGGCACGAGCCGCATCGTCAAAGTGAATTTCTTCGTGGATAATAAGTCGCTTCTGGAAAAACCGTTTTTGGAAGTATCGGTGATGCAGGACACGCGTTCGCGCCGCGTGGTGTCATTGGAAAACGGACTGGCCAGTTCCATCGGCGCGGGCGTTTCCGAAATCACGGTCCCGGAAGGGGCGGTGCAGCTGGCGGTGTGCGGGTTGGTTAAGTGTTCGTCAACGGCGGAAACCGAACTTGTGTGCGGGAAAACCGCGATCCCGGCGACCATCGACGTTTTGTATCAACATGAAGTGACCTTCTCCACCAGCTTTGCCTGCCAAGCCGACACGCCGCAGCTCGCTCAACACGGCGAGCAAGCCCGCCTTCGCTAGTTACATCGCGTTTACAAATCGCGGGATTTTTTTTTAATTTTTCGCGCGCGCCGTCTTTAATTTTTACGGATAAGGTTTATAATGAACACGCGTGCGAACCCTAACCCGGAGCTGCATATTTGTTTTGCTCCTCTCCGCGAACGCCAACTCTTCCTCCATGACCGGAGGGCCCGTGGCTGTTTGCCCGGCCGCTCAACGCCCGGTCGACATCCGCTTCTTCGTCGATAATAAAAAACATCTGTCGATGAACTACCTCGAAATCACCGTTCCCGAAGACCGCTACCGCAAACGCATCGTCAAAGTTGAGCCGTCCGCGGAGACTGAAATGGCGGAAGGCTTTCTCACGACATTTGTTCCTCACGGCGACATCACCGTTATCACCTGCGCGCTGGTCAACTGTCCCGGCAAAGAAGTCGATTTGTTGTGCGGCACAGTGAGTTTCCCGGAGCAGATCGCGGTGGATCGGATCCACGAAGTCACCTATTCCACGGAACACGCGTGCCAAGATGACGCCGCCTCTCCGGCCCTTGCCCAGCGCCCCCACATCCCCGACGCGCAGTAACGCCTTCGTCGCCGCGTTTCTGTTGTGCGCGGCCGCGTCGATCGTTCCGCTGTGGAGCGTTAAGTACCCGCCCATGCTGGATCTGCCGCAATATGCGGCCCAGTTGTCCATCATTAAACACTTGCACGATCCGGCGTTCGGATATGAAGGCGTTTTTACCGTCAGATGGTTTTCGCCATATGTATTGAGCATGGCGGTCGCGCGTTTCTTTTACTCGTTTATGGATGTGCTCATTGCGTTGAAGATCACGGCGACGCTGGTCGTTTTATTGTGGCCGTTGTCATTTCTCACGCTCATCAAAACGACGGATGGGGACAAATGGCTGTCCCTCCTCGCCTTTCCCTTCGCGTACGGACATTGTTTTTATCAAGGCCTGCTTAATTTTCAGCTGGCCGTGCCGATGGGGATATTTACCATCGCGCTGGCAATTCGTGCCGCGAGAACGCGCGACAAGCGCCTGGCTTGGGCGCTGGCCGGCGCGTGCTGTTTTCTTTTCTTCTGTCACGCGAGCGTGTTTCTCTTTTCGCTGGTGATCATGGGTGTTTATTTTCTGGCGGCCGGCTCCTCGTGGAAAGAGCGGATCGTTTTGCTCGCGCCGCTTTTCGCGCCCTTGCCCATTCTTCTTTTCTGGCTGGCGATTATTCCCGCCCATGGTATCGGCGAAGTGACGGGCGTCGACATGGCGACGTTCCTTTATCGATTGAAAACGTTTCCGGCGATTCTGCTTGATTTCACACCGGGACCCGGTAAGACGCTGGCGTGGGGAACGACGGCCTTTTTGGTCCTCCTATTGATACCGACGCATGGATTGCGGCGCCACCGGCCGCTGACCATTGCGGCCGGCGTGGTGCTGATCGCATATTTGTTCGCGCCGCAGTATTTTTTTCTCGACGTGTTTATTTCACAGCGGCTCGCGCCGTTTTTGGCTGCCCTGGCGCTTGCGCACGTTTATCTGCCGGCCGAAAGCCGCTTGGCACGGATTGCACGAGCGGCGCTGATAACATCTGTGATGTGTTGGATGGTTTTTCTTTGTGCGCGGTTTCAGGTGTTCGACCAGGATATTCATCGTGCGGAACATGTGCTGGCAGGCATTCAGCCTAGAAAGCGCACCTTGGCGCTCTTGTTTGACCGTAGGGCGGAGGATTTGTCCGTGTTGGAACTGCACACGGCCCAATGGGCGCAGGCGTACAAAGGCGGCGTGGTGAAGTTCTCGTTTGCCTCGTATGGGTATCCGCAATTGGCGAGCTTTACTGATCCGAATGAGCTTGCTCAACATCGTGCACAAGAGCAATTAAGCCATCACCCGGATACTTACGTATGGAACGAGCAAGACAACTACGATTATTTTGTCCTAAGGTCCTACACCAACAAGGGCGATAAGTTTTTTCCCAGCGGGACGCCGGTTCGGCTGCTTTTGCAAAAAGGGCCGTGGCGTTTGTACGAGCGCGTGAAGTGACCGCTTAAGCGGCGGTTTTGACGAGATTGAAGGTCTGCATCAACTGCGAGAACGAAAAACGAAACGGTTTCGCCATCTTTGCGCAGGCATTAAAATTAATGCTCCACAAACGGCTGCCGGAAAGCTGCGCTTGCTGCTTCATCACATCCACATCCAAGAAAAACGCGGGAAACTGTTCTTTCTCCCGGCCCGTGTAGTACTCAAGGCCCGTCAACGGACGATAGAAAAGCGCCTTGTGAATCATTTCATGGCGGCGGTTGCAGCGAATCACAACCGTGTTGACGTCGTTGGCGTGCATCGAATACTCAATCGCGGCTTTCATGAGTTTTAAAGCGACAACCAAGCGGTCGCCGCGGGAGAAGCGGGCGTTTTTTTCGAGGATTTCGTTATTGAGCACCAAGGCGGTGATTTCGGCCATCTCGCGGCCCATCGAACGGAAGTTGCCCATGTGGTTCTTATAGGTTTGGTCGGACGGAAGCCCCATCGTTGAATCCAGCACCATGGTCAGCGTGCCAAGGATCTTCGTTTTCTGATACAAGCACACGAACGTCATCGAACGGTCTGTCGCCTGTGAAAGGGAAAACCAGCGTGATTTTAATTCGCGCTCTTCCGGCTCGCTGCGGAGAATTTCCGCGTTAACGATTCGGGCGGCATTTTGGAATTCGGCCGCCGATTCCACCGGGCGGAACTCGCATTCTTTCAGAAAGCCTTTGGCGGCTTTCGCCATGTAGCTGAAAAATTTACGGTGGAGATGCTCCATTTCCCGGCGCACGCTGGGGATGCCGCTTTTCTTCCCGTCGTACCCTTGAAGCAAGTCGATTAAGTTCGTCATGGCACATCCTCCAGTGGAGCTTCACTTAAGGGTGCGGGATGTGGGCCTGTCGGCGTGTAAGACAACGACAAAAAATTGACAAAACTTATTTCCGCTAAAACACATCTATAAATCAATTCGATTATTTAGGCCTAGCCGATAAAATGGGGGGATGATAGACTCGATTTTGATGAACCAGAGAATCTTCATCATAGACGATGAATCGGCCATGATTGAGATCGCGACCAAGATCCTGGAAACGGACCGCTACGTGATCCAATCCGACACCAACCCGGTAAACGGGCTGGCCAAAGTGCGGGAAAATCCGCCGGATTTGCTTCTTTTGGATGTCTCCATGGACGAAATGGACGGCCTTGACGTGTGCAAGGAAATGAAGGCCGACGCCAAGACCGCCCATGTACCGATCGTGTTCGCCAGCGTCAAAGGCGAAGTGGCGGATGTGGTGGTGGGATTGGAGCTGGGCGCAGACGACTATATTCGCAAGCCATTGAAAGGTCCGGAGCTGCTTGCGCGCGTGCGTACGGTCTTGCGCCGCCATGATCCGACCGGCGTAAAGAGCAATAAAATTACCACCGGACCGCTGACCATCGATTACGAATCGTACAAGGCGTGGCTTAACGGCGAACGTTTGGGTTTAACTCCGAAGCAGTTCGAACTGTTGGCGCTGCTGGTGCGCAACGAAGGGAAAGTTTTAACGCGCGTGACGATTATGGAAAAAGTGTGGGGCGTGGATTTTCAGGGTTTTTCGCGCACCGTCGACACAACCATCGATCAGCTACGCCGCGCGCTTAAAGATCATCGCGAATGGATCCATACGCTGAAAGGCGTGGGTTATCGCTTTGATCGCGAAGACTAAAACGCGCGCGGCTTCGGCAGCGTAAACGAAAATATCGTCCCACCGCCGCTTCTTGCCGCAACCGTAATCGTTCCGCCCTGTATTTCCACCAAATCTTTAACGATCGTTAGTCCCAATCCGGTGCCTTTGATTTTCTTTGAGGCGGAAGTGCGGAAAAATTTATCGAACACCTTGCCTTGCTCGTCTTTGGGGATGCCCATTCCCGTGTCGGCGATCAAAATCTGAACGTGCTTTGGTTTTTCCTGGGCCTCGATCGTTATGTCGCCGGTCTTCGTGAATTTAAACGCGTTCGACAGCAAGTTGGTCATGATGTGCTGCACTTTTTCCTCCTCCGCCCAGACGTGAAGCGGGGCCAGGGGGATCCGCTTGGTGAAGGTGAGCCCTTTTTCTTGGGCGAGGGGCGTATACAGCGTGTGCACGTCGTTGATCAGCGTCTTTAAATCGAATTCAACCGGGTCCACTTCCTCACGCTTGGCCTCCAGCCGCGCCGCGGTCAGCAAATCGTCCACCAGGCGTTTTAATCGGGCGGAATTGTTCTGCGCGGAAAGCAGAAGTTCCTTTATTTTCGTCGATGTTTCACCGTACATTCCCTTCAGGATCATTGAGACCAAGCCGTCGATGGCGATCAGAGGCGAGCGCAGTTCGTGCGTGATGCGCGAGAAAAAATTCTGTTTCATGTCATCAAGCTCTTTTAATTTGCCGATGGTCACGTTGAGTTCGTCGCCGAGCCAGCCCAGCTCGTCGCGGCGCGGCTTAAGGTTCAGCGGCTCAAGTTTTCCTTCTGAGACTCCGTGCATGCCCTGCACGAGCGCTTGGATCGGTTTCACCATTGTGCGCGCGAGAATCAGCGAACCGATAAAACCGATGAACAGGGCGGCGAGCATGATGAGCCCCATTTGCTTGAGCGTCTGCAAGTGAGACTGGCGGATTTGCGCGTCGATAATTGTTTTGTCCAAAACGATCACCGCATTACCGATGGCCCTGCGTTCATAGGTCACCGGCTTTTGGAACACCAGATCATTCGGGCCGGCGGCCTCGGCTTGGCGGGCCGACTTCGACGGATCGGAGTGAACGCGAATGAAATTATTTGTGTTTGTGAAATAGGCGGCCTTGAAGCCGCCCTCGGACTGCAGGGTGCGCAAGTAATTGAGCAGGAGCAAGTCGTCTTGGTAAAACGCGGATTCCTCGCAGACTTTAACCAGGCGCTTGATCGCTTCTTGATGGTGCGCGTCCAGACTTTTCAACAGCAGGCGGCGCTCGGAATAGAGCGTAAGCGCGCCGATGCCGACCACGATTAGCGTGATTAAACTCATTATCCAAAATGAAAATTTAGTGCGTAGTCTCATGGCTATTTCTTTATGTAGACCTTCTGTTTGTACACCCTTTTTTCGCCATTTTCCGCATTAATTTTAACAACGGCGAAATACGGGCCCGGGGCTACATGCGCGGCTTCCCAAAACGTTTGCACGCCGATGCCGGCGGTTTTGGATTCGCGGATTTCGCTGACCAAGTTGCCCGATAGGTTAAATATGTTTATCTCGATCGCGGCCGGGCTGGTTAAATCATAGGAGAAACCGACGCGGTCCCGCGCGGGATTGGGGAAGGCGATCACGGGCGGCAGCGGCTGGCCTGCGGCCGTGTTGTCCAAAATGTCATCTTCGACCAGTTCCGACGCGATGACAAAGTCCGTGTTGACATCCCAAGTGAACGCATCCGGTTCAAGCGCGAATTTTATTTTACGATCGCGCCGTGCCATAGAGCTGATGTCGGCAAGAATTTCGTATTCGGCGTCGTCATCAAGTAAATAGCCCGTCCAGCCGGGCGGGGACGTCCATGTCTTGAGATCGGGATCCGCAACCAATTCGACGGTTGTTTCTGTTCCACCCGCCGTAATGTGCAGTTTCACCTTCGCAATGTCGGTGCCCGCTTCGGCGGTTTCTTTATTGACGACGCTGATGCTTTTCATTGTTTCGGAGCTGTAAAACGTCAGGTCGAATCTAAGGACGCGCAAATCTTCCTGGCCGGCGCTGAAATCGTCCGCTGTAAATTCGAGACGTGTTACGCTGTTGACGCCAAAAGCGTTAATCCGCTTTTCGGATCCAGCCGCCGCTTCAATCGCTTCGTTGAGAACGAAAGATGCATTTGTTCCCCACGTGATGCCGTTTGTCGCGATGGAAAAACGTATGTTCCGATTCTCTCTCGCCGTTGGACTTATTTTTACTTTGAGATAGTAGTTGTCGGTCTCGTTGTCCCAGTCGAGGAGGGCTAATTCTGACCACGCCGCTGGTGTTCTCCATTGCTTGGTCTCGCCGGGTACTTGTTCCAGTGCGACGATGAGCGTGCCTTCGCGGTAAAGCGTGACGCTTTCAATTTCCGTGACGCTTTCCGCACTTCCTTTGTTTTCGACCACAAGATGTTGTAGCGATTCGTCAAAACTGAGGTCCAACGTCCAGGATAAAACGTCAACATTGTCCGCTCCCGCATCGACGGGATCAAAGTCGGTTGGTACTTCGGTGACTGCCACAATGCCATGGGATAGAGTCCATATGTCTCCCAGCAAAACGTATTCCTCGTTTTGGAAATCGATCACTGGAGCGTGATTTAGCGCGAAGTTTAGACCACTGGGACCGACGATTTCAGCGCCCCAGCTCGGGCGCTGGCCATAGACCGTGCTTTGAAAGCCGCCCCCTTGATCGTTATCACCCAATTTAACGTGCAAATGATCTTTGATGCTGAAAATGAGGAAGTTGCGCGTGAATTGTCGTTCGTTGGCTGCTCTCCAGGTCCCCGTCGCGATGTACATCCACAATCGCTCATAGGAGAAATAAAGTGTGCTTCGGTACACGGCAAAATTGTGTTTGTTAAACAAATCTGTACCAGAGACATAACTGATGGTACTGGTCATTATCCACGAACCATTATTTCTGTAAACATGAACCGCACTGTTTGCGAAGTTAAGCCGAGCTGCGAACAATTCATTATTATAGACGGTGAGCGTAATATTGTGCCCGCCATACAGTGGAGTTCCGATCTCCGATTGCCACGTTGGTGCGCTGCCTGCACCATCTGTCGAATAAGCTTGCGCGCCACCTGTAACATACAGTCGTCCATTCCATGAGGCGGCACTATCCCACACGCCAGTCGTGCGATGTTCTTGCGGGAGCACGCTCTCCCATGTTGTGCCATTTGCCGTGCGAAAAATATCTTTTCTTGGTACGCCACCATCAAATTTAACCATGCAGAAGGCGTACAGATAGGTTTCATGTTCGACGAGATGCAAAACTTGCGTGATTTCATTTGTGGAAACGGAAAGCGGCTCCCACGTGCCCATGTCCGGCGAACGCCAGATGCGCGTGAACGAGGCGTCTTTGGCGTGGGTGGAGCCGACAAAAACATACGAGTTAAACGTTTGCATGGACTGCGCACCGCCCGGTCCCCAGGGTTGGCTTGCGTTGTCCAGCTGGATCCAATTGGCCGCGGCATGCACGTACAACGGGGAAAATGCCGCAAAAAGGAACAACGCTATTTTTCTCATCTTGCTCCTCCACGCCCGTTCAACTCCGATTCGACGCGCTTCAAGTTGTTGCGCATGCGCACGTTATCCGGTTCGATTTGCAAAGCTTTTTTCCACAAGAAGGCCGCTCCGGGCAAGTCACCGGTAACGTAGGAGTTCATGGCGCGGGAATTGAGATCGTTGATGTCACGCGATTTGGCGACCGTGTTTGTTTCGGTCGACAGATGGCGCCGCTCTTTCGCTTTCTTCAGCGCTTCGGCGGCGTCTTTGTTCGTGGGATCGAGGGCCACGACGCGTTCCCACATTTCGATCGCTTTGTCGACTTGGTTCAACGAGTAGAAGGTGTGCGCTTTCTTGGATAAGTCGTCGATGGAATTGGCATAGGCGTTCTTCTCTCGTTTGAGCGCTTCGAGTTCGCGTATGGCCTGCATCTTTTCGGCCTTTTCAATGTACTCGCGCAGTCCCGGTTGGTTGGGCGCTCTCTTCAGCAGGCCGCGCCATTCTTTGAGGGCCATCGGATAATTTTCTTCCAAGTAGTATTTGACGCCCAAGTTGAACTGCCGGTCGGCCAGCGTGATGTTCGGCCGCCGTTGGGTTTCTTTCTGGATCGCGGCTTCGGTCACCTTCAAAAGCTTCAGCGCCTTGGCATGGGACGGAACCAGCTTCACCGCTTTCTTCAGATAGAACGTCGCGTCCAGCCACTGTTCCTGCCCCGCGTATTTAACGCCTTGATGATAAAAGCTGTTTGCTTCGAAAAGCTGAAGTTCTTCCTGCACGCGCTCAAGTTCGAGGCGCGCGTCCATGTTATGCGGGTCCCACGTGGTCGCGTTTTCAAATTCCGTTGCCGCGAGTTTGAGGTTTCCATCCGAAAGCGCTTTCTGCCCGGCGGCCAAATACTCTTGCGCGCGGGTCCTCAGCATGTTCTCCATCGCGATGTCCAATTCTTTGGCGGCTTGCGCGCGTTCTTCCATCGACAATCCAAAACCCACGGTGAGGGAAAGCTGGTGCTGATCGCCCAGGTCGCCTTTGGGCACCCACGCGTAATCGACGCGCCAGCCGCGAATGTTCGCGCCGCCGCCGAATGTGAAGTTGCCGAGGCTGTCGTCAATTTTTTCGCTGCCGGTTTCATAGCCGCCGCGCAAACTGAAGGCGCGCTTGCTGAACTCCAAACCGAAGCGCGCGATGGAATCGTCATAGGACGGGAAATCGACATTCGAAAAAAGCGTGGTGCGCGCCGAATTCATGGGAATGTGCAGCGCCGCGCCGACGCTTGTGACCGCGGGCAGTTTATAGCCGTCCACGCTCGGGCCCAAATTTTTCGCGGAGATCGCAAGATCAAAAGCGGGGAGGATGCGCTTAAAGATCAGGCCCGTGTCGACGGCCCAGCCGTTTTGCGCGGTGCCGTCTTGCCGGTCGCTCCACGCTTTGGCCGCGGCGCCGAACTGGATGCGTTTGCTCAGTCTCCGGCCCCAGCCCGCGTTGGCGAGAAGAGTGGAAAACCGGAAATCACCCAGACCGATGACCGGCTGGCCGCTGCCGTTATCCGCGGTGCGTTCTTCTTTGCCATGGTCGGTGTAATCAGCCGAGAGCGCGAACGTGTTGCGGCCGGCCGGCGCTCCAAAGCCCATGTGGCTGTGCTTGGTGTCGATGAACGATTGGTTGTGGGCGATCCAGACTTCGGGAATGGAGAGCGAGGCCAGGCCGGCAGGGTTGGAAAACATCGCATCGAAACGGCCTTCGAGAGTGGCCTGGTTGCCGCCCAGCGAGGCCGCGCGAACACTGGGGTTAACCAGTAAAAAGGCGTTGCCCACTTCCCCGGTATCGAGGTCATTTTGCACGGCATGGGCTAAAAAAGGCAAAAAGAACCCCAGGCCAAAAAAGACCAATTTGGAGCTAATTTTTAGAGGTGTTTTTTGCGTCATTTCGATGCACTCCCTAAAGCCGCTTCCTTATAAATATAGTCTGCAACAGGTTGGCCTGACAGGGGGTATTGTAATTCGTTGAATTGACGGTTGGATCAGCGGTCTGTTACACTAGGCCCATGAAGATCAATGACGAAGAGAAACCCACTTCAACCCCGAAGAAGCCGTCGCCACGCGTGGCGTTCGTCAATTTCGACCAGTGCACCGGCTGTGAGGCCTGCATTGCCGTGGCGCCGTGGGACAACTGCCTGATCCGCGTGGCCGTCGATCCGCTCAACTCCAGCGTCAAAACCGACAACAACGCCTGCACCGGCTGCACGCTCTGCTCCAAAATTTGCCCGTGGGATGCCATTACGATGGTTCCGCGTCCGGCGCAGTAAGAATTCGCCTCGCCCAATTCCCCGCCGAATAACCACTCACTAAAGTCCATCCCCAAAAACTCAATTCGATCGACGGAAATCGCAAACGTCGTCGATAAAATGAAGTTCTGTGCCCCTTGGTTGCCGCCCTTTCTGAGTACTTTTTCTGGAAATTTGGAGCAATCTAGCGCGGTATTTTCGGGTCCGGCGAAGTGGGAGATAAAAGGCGATTCACAGCAGAAGACCGCATCGCTGTATGGCAAAACGTATGGCAACGATTCGGAATTTGCCATCAACCATGCCAGAAAACGGGCTCCTGTATGGCAGATCGTATGGCAATCGATGCCTAAAGAACCTTTCTTACGGCCTTGAATGGGACGCGAGTTCCCGTAAAACTTGATTCATTATGAATTTCAGTTATTTTGGCCGGAGATAGGATGGGTATCCACGGAATGAACGACGCCGTCCACGGCATGATGGAAGTGGATGATGCGTGGAAAAAGACAATCAAGGCGATCATCGACCTCCCCGATTTTCAACGGCTCCGGCACATCAAACAACTTGGTCTCGCTGATTTGGTATTTCCCGGCGCGGTTCACACGCGTTTTAGCCATTGCATCGGCACCGCCTACCTTGCCTACCGCATAACGAGGAAACTCGACATCAATGGAAAATACCAGAAGCACTTAGTCCTCGCGGCTCTCTTGCATGATATTGGCCACGGGCCTTTTTCCCATTCGTTTGAAAAATTGACTGAACACGAAGGCAAGGCTTTGATTCGGCATGAGGATTGGACGAATAATTTTTTAGATGCGGAACTCGGCGACGTGGCAAAAGATTCGGAAGTGATCGCACAGATCATCCAAAGGGCGGACAAGCGTCCCGGAGTGATTCCGAAAACAATTTGGGATGTGGTGTCTTCTGGTCTCGACGCAGATCGGATGGACTATTTGTTAAGAGACGGGAAGTTCTGTGGCGTACCGTATGGCAATTATGATCTCGAATGGATTTTGCACTGTATGAAGATCGAACGGGTAGGAAAGACGAAGCGTCTCGCAGTCTCGGCGAAAGGTATCGGGGCTCTCGAACACTATCTCCTCGCTCGTCGCTTGATGACACAGCATGTTTACCACCATCCGAAGTTGATAGCAGCAGAACATTTGTTGATTCACTTCTTAAAAAAGCTCGGCGAGCACGTTGACGAGGGAAAAGGCGTCGCGGATCTGCTGACGGAACCGCTTAGAAAGTATTTAAAGAACCAACGCGCATTTATGAAAAGAATCGAGTCCGGGATGCCTGCAAAAGTCGGCGCGGAGAAATTTCGAAAAGATAATTTCAATCTGTATAGAAATCTGAAGGACTGGGATGTGTGGCAAGCCGTCGAGCAATTAGCTACGAAGAAGAAAGGAATTCCTAAAGACCTTGCAACGCTTGCGCGGATTTTTTACGAAAGAAAATTGCCTGAAGTGATACGCCTGAAGCCGCATGAGGCGGAGATTGCAAGCAGAAGTATTACGTCGTATGGACGGTTTGAGGATTGGCAGTTAAAAGTTCTGGATGGCGCAAAATTCTCCGCCTATTCAACCGATACCCATAACTCCATTCTTGTAATCGAGGGCCGCGAGAGGTCAGAGATTTCGGAGAAATCTCCCATATTGAAAGTGCTTGCCGACAAGAAGGAGTCTGCACTCTTTTTGATGATCGATAAGAAGATTTTGAAGAGTGGCCCTGTTCGAAAAATCTACGACGATTTGGGAGAGGATTTCCTTCGACGCCGTCGAGTTGCTTGATCAAGAATCAGTTTTTTAGAGAGTCAACAACTACACCCTCGGATATTTTATTCGAATCCGTAACAGATCCAAAAAAGTCGGCCCGGTCTTCTTTCAAAACGTTTCGTTCGGTCGAAGGTGAAGAGCCATCACTCTTAAGCGAAAGGGACATCGACGGAATAAGCGTGATAGCGTTGTTAAGGCTGGAAGGGAGTAGGTGGGCATAAATTTGGGTGGTGACGATGGAGGAATGCCCCATCATCACGCGAATCCGATTTAGGTCGACGCCTTGTATGGCCAAATGAGAGGCAAACGAATGCCTCAATGTATGGAGAGATCCCTTCTCGATGCCAGCCCGTTTTCTCAATCGTGAAAAATTAACAGACATAATGTTGGGCCTATGGTTCCACGGTATCACGTTGATTTGGCCAGGCGATGCTTTTTGCCACGCTTTAAGACATTCTGCAAGATCCGAATGAAGTGGGATCTCTCGAGCCTCCCGGTCCTTCGGTTGCCATTCTTCGTTCGGGGTTACCTTTAAGACGTTCCGCTTAAAATCAATCTCGGTCCATCGCAGGTTTATGATTTCTCCCATGCGAAGTCCCGCGTAGAGGCCAATATGAATCACGACCCGCCAAAAGGGATCGGACGCCTTGATGAGTTTGTCTATGGCCTCCATTGTGAAAAAAACGGGATGCCGTTTCACGGTCGGCAATTTCCGAACGCCCCAAATATTCGTTGATGCATATCCCCAATCCGCCGCCATCTTCATCGTGGTTTTAAGCGTGGTTAGCTCGCGGTTAATTGTGGAGCCCATAATTCCCATCTCCTTTCGGATAACTTTGAACTCCTCGATTACCTCCGGCGTCAAATCTGTCAGCCAACGGATTTTCATGGCGCGATCAAAGTTGTTGAAAACTGATTTTGCGCGCACGATGGTGTCCTTGGCATGATCAGATGAAATAAATGTGAGATATTTTTCTTTGAAATCGTCCCATCCGATCTCTTTGTTGATTCCTTTCCGCTTGTCCAGAAGTTGTTTTTCGATCTCCGCTGACTTGATCTTCGCCATCCGTGAATCTGTGCCAAGAGATTTTTCGACAACCTTTCCGTCTTCCCGCCAATAGGCGGAATACGATTTTCCTCGTTTTCTAAGTGCTACGGCCATGAGCGTATGTCTCCCTTTTAAGAATTATGAAGACGGACCCATCGATGAAGGGTTTCCGCTTCAAAACGAATAACTCGCCGGCTCAGACGCACCGCCCGAAGTTCTCCGGCGTTCACCCATCGCAGGAGCGTGCAGACAGATATTTTGAGCAAAGAGGCGGCTTCTTTTGTTGTCAACAACCGATTCGCCGATGGTTTATTCTCCACAGGACCTACCTTCGTTCGCCAAAAGAGTCAAGCGACCGTAATTTTTGAGCGCTTCTTCTTTTACGAGATGCCGAAAAAAAATCACGGAAGACGTGCGCCTATCTAACGAACGTTAGATATAATTCCAAAAGAGGTTGAGGGAATGAAGGAACGAAACGAGCTAACGACAACGCAGGCATACGCGCTCAAATGGATTGAGTCCTTCATTCAGAAGCACGGCCTGCCGCCCACCGTCCGCGAAATGGGGCGCGGGTTAAACATCGAAAGCTCAAGCGCCTTCCATCTCTTGAAGGTGCTGGAAAAGAAAGGACGCGTAAAACGAGGATCGCTGGGGGCGAGATCTCTGATCTTGAAAACCCCGCCAAAGAGGTAGTCCCACCGAATTTGGTTCGTGCCGAGGCAGACCGTTGCGCCCTTCACTTAAGGGTATCACCCGAGTCGGTCTCGGTTTTTCCGCTTTTTCGGAAAAATTACTCTTAGGAGTGACGATGGGACATATTCGGCTGGGTACTCTGCCGCAAACAAAGCGGTGGCGTCAGGTCGTCTCTCTTCTCGAGGGAGGCGCCGGAACGCCCGAAGTTGCCAGCGCCACCCTAGAAGCATCAAAATCAGGTTTTCAAAAAGCAGCCAAAGATGAAGGTCTGCTCCATACCGCCTGGCTCCTTACCCAAGTAGTATCCGCCGCTCGCTCACCGAATTTTTCTTCCTCACTCAACAACGCAGGACTGGACGTTGAAAAAAATCCCGGGCTTCTAGATATTGTCGGCGCGTTTACAGATGCGGTCGACAGCCATTATCGGGAGACAGGTGGAAGGACGGATGTTGGCGAGATGGCTCAAATGGCCGCCGCGGAAACGATCACATCGCTCATTGGTCGTGAAACACAAACCCTTTTCGGAACTTCGCCCACCGACGTTCAGGACGCCTTCAAGAAGTTTTCAACGACCAAGCAATTCGGAACTCTTGCGCGTGAATTTTTCTCACGATTTACACAGCGTTACCTTTCTTATTTCTTAAGCCGCGAGCTGGCGAAGCATATCGGCGGTGAACATCGATTCGCCAATATCAAGGAACATCAAGATTTTGTCAAAGCTCTTAATACTCACTGCGTCCAGGCGTCCGAAATCGTTGAGAATTTTTCTGGCGGATGGTTCTCAAAAACCAAATTTCTTGAAGGAGAGATCACTCCTGAGAAGACTGCCGGATACGTTTATGTTGCTCTCAAGAAGTTGGCCTCCGAGCTCGAAAAGCGAGGAGAGAAGTGATCACCGAACGTCTCATTCTTTGTGGAGGGACCCGAGCCCCGACGGGCGCCGACACCAGCCTCGAACCGATCCGGTTGGACCTGCTTGGTAACGCTCCAAACATGGAGTTAAAGGTTCAGGATATAAGCAGCAAGCTCCTTAAAGAAATCCCGGCGCACCTCATCGATCTCCTGGAAATTGCCACGTACGTCTATTGTGCCGATCAGGCGTGGACGCGCGGGGGCGATACGCTCGTCGGCAACGGTTCCAAATGGAGGAGAAAGTTTCACCTGCACATCCCCGTGAGGGAGCCTGACAGATGGAATTCTAGCGGGCTCAAAGGTCATTTGCAGGATGTTCTCGGTTTTCTTTCTGACGATGACTTTCAATTCACGTTTTCCGATCTCAAACATGATCGAAGCGGGGAACGATATTTTGAATTCGGTCAGGATGCCGAAAAAGGATTTGTCCCTGAAGATGTCGTTCTTTTTTCTGGTGGTCTCGATTCTCTCGCTGGTGCGGTCAAAGAAACTATCGAAGATAAACGAAAAATAGTCTTGGTGACTCATCGATCAAACCCCAAAATCGTGAGTCGCCAAAAAGATCTGATGACAAAACTGTCCACAGCTGCGCCCGGGCAAGTCTTTTATGTGCCCGTGTGGGTCAAGAAACAAAAGGAGATTGGGAAGGAGTACACGCAGCGTTCGAGATCGTTTCTTTATGCATCGCTGGGTGCCGTCGTCGCAAAACTTTTCGGTCTGAACCGGATCCGGTTTTATG